>NZ_JAUBPP010000029.1:18360-74999 GCF_036700765.1 Microcoleus sp. S1D4 | reverse complement strand
GATTTTTGGCTGGCATACACTATAACTAATGATTGCTTATTTTTTTATATTATACAATCTAGCTGCGTCTCAGCTTATTACCAGTAGCGGTACAGATAAGACTGTGCAAGCTGTACCTGTATCAGCAGGTCAGCCAGAAGCTCAGGCGGTGAATGGGACTAATCAGACAGTAGAAATTACCGATCGCGCCCAGCTACAGGAGTTAAGTCTGAAACTGTACGATCGCATCGATCGAGATTGGCAAACTAAGCCTACCTTCACGCAAAATCTAGTGTATCGCGTGACTGCGAGTCTTGATGGGGCGATCGCAAATTTCGAGCCGCTCAATCAACCAGCCAAAGATTTCACCCAAGAAACTCCCCTACCTTCTTTGCAGCAGACTTCCCAAACTCAGAGTAACAGGGGTGCAGTACCCGCAGCCCAATTTACCGTAGTGTTTGCTCCTAATGGAGTCTTGGAAGTCAACCCCTAACTGAGACAAAAAACTGTCCGGTAAGCTGCGCGGCGCGCGCCTTGCTGGGAAACTTTTTCTTGAAATTAGGACAAAAGTCAAATACCTAAAGCGGTAAGGCGCGATCGATCGCACCTTACCACTTTAGGCCTTTAAAAAAAACACTTTTTGCCAAAAATCCATTCAATCAAGAAACATGATATCCTAAATATTGTCATTCATTGCATTCTAAATAAAACACAACAAATGAAAGAACTTGACGATAAAAAAACCCAAGAACTGCTAGCCACCATCATGGAATGGGAACTAGCAGGGGTTGTGCGCTACACCCACTATGCACTGATGGTGACAGGCCCAAACCGCATCCCCATCGTGCAATTTTTTCAAGCACAAGCAACTGAATCCCTGCTCCACGCGCAACAAGCCGGAGAAATTCTTACTGGTTTAGAAGGACATCCAACCCAAAAAATTGCGAATATCGAAGAAACATACAAACATTCGGTAAAAGACTTGTTGGAAGAAAGTTTAAATCACGAAAAGAAAGCCCTCAAAAAGTATAAATCTTTACTGGAAGTAGTGACAGATTGCAGCATTTATCTGGAAGAATACGCCCGCACCATGATCGGTCAAGAAGAACTGCATCAAGTAGAACTGAAAAAGATGCTTAGAGATTTTAGTTAGGCAATTAATAACCCGCAGTCCTTAGTTAGGGATCTAATTAGTTTGTACTAAGGACTTGAGTCCTTATTAACTAAAAGTATCGCAAGAGAGGAATGAAGTCCTCACTAAAAAATTTATGGAGGACTTCAGTCCTCACTACGAACTTTATGGAACTGATTTTTAGCGAAGCTGTACCGACTTTTGTAATTACCCTGCGCGAAGGGGTGGAAGCAGCCTTAGTCGTGGGAATTGTTCTCGCTTGTTTGAAAAAAGCCGAGCAAAGTAACCTCAATTCCTGGGTTTATGCAGGTGTAGCAGCCGGCATTGCTGCTAGCGGTTTGGTTGGTGTTTTATTCAATGGGTTACTCGCGGCCCTATCAACATCTAATCAGCCTTACGCACCGGTAATCAAACAGCTATTAGAAGGTGTCTTGGGAGTTGTGGCGATCGCCATGCTAAGCTGGATGCTAATTTGGATGACTCAGCAAGCGCGGTTTCTCAAAACTGAAGTTGAAGGAGCAGTTACAGCAGCTTTAAGAGAAAATACTCAGGCGGGCTGGGGCGTATTTGGTTTAATTTTTATTGCGGTACTGCGCGAAGGTTTTGAAACAGTTTTGTTTGTTAGCGCTCAATTTCAACAGGGTTTGAGTCCGGCTTTAGGCGCTTTGGGCGGTTTGACTGGGGCGACAATCATTGGGGCGCTGTTGTTCAAGTGGGGAGTCAAAATTGATATCCGCCTGTTTTTCAAGTTTATGGGGATTTTGTTGCTGTTAATTGTCGCGGGTTTGGCGGCATCTGCACTCAAGCATTTTGACCAAGCTGCTGCTATTTTATCGCAGATGGATAGCAAGTATGCAGCAATTTGTGTGTTTTACGATCGTACTGCAGCACTGCACTCTTGTATTTTAGGCCCGATGGTGTGGAATGCCGCAGGAGTTTTGCCCGATCGGCAGTTTCCCGGAGTTATTCTCAAAGCACTCTTTGGATACAGAGATCGAATCTATCTTTTGCAAGCTATTGGTTATACAATATTTTTAGCCACCATCGGCAGTCTTTACTTCCAAAAATTAGACTCTAAGCCTACTCTTCCCACCAACAATACTCAACCCGCTCCGCCTCACTAGCTTTGCTAGCAGTTTTTCTCGGTTGTGTCGCAGCTTCAACAAAATTTTATTTATTCAGAAGATTAAAAAAACGCCCATTTTTTTCAGGTTTGGGGGTTGATTTTTTGACTTTTGTATGATACCATTTAATAATGGAAATAGTGAGTTTTTTTGGTACAAATAGTCATAGTTCCATTATTAGATTATACCGTCAATAGCCCTCAAAAGCAAGCCCTAGGCATCAAAAAAAAAAGAATTTTTTTTAACTCAACTTAACAAATTTAACAAAATTTAGAGTTTTTGGGCGATCGATCGTGGGAAACCTTAAACTCAAAAGCTCAAACTATTTTTTGATATCATAGAGGCAAAACAAGCTCGATCGCAAAACAGGTCGATCGACAAATGCGACAGCAAACCGACATCGATTTTACCTGCATCCAAAAGTGGGAAAGCAATGTTTTATTCTCAATACATCTCGCTTCAACTCACATTCAAGCCGCCCAGCAGCAATTAGAAGGTTGAGGAATTGCACCGCCAGATATCCGCCACTATCAATTTCTAGGCTCAACCGCTCAACTTTAGGGCAAATTCCTACCAAAAATATTGGCATTTCCCATTTCGACAGTTGTAAATACAGTTACATCGATCGGCCAGTCAAGCCAGAATCGCCTCTGAAATCTTAAATCTCACATCAAATCGCAGCTAACTCCCCGCAAAACCCGCCCGCATCCGACCAAAATTTAACCTGTCGGCCAGTAAAAAATCTGCCCTCAGAAAGATTTTTGGCGAACATTTTTTTGATAGTTGCTCCATAGGGCTTATAATTAGTACAAGAATATTTACAGAATTCGCAAAGCTCTTAATGAAGCTTAAAATTAAAACATTGTTCGTTAAAGTTAGCTGGAACCCCCAGAATGCTGTAGTCTCAGCCATCTGGTTAGCGGTGAGATAAATGATGATGCCTCGGATACTTGTTATTGATGATGACGCGGCGATCGCCGAACTGGTAGCCGTCAACCTAGAAATGGCTGGCTACGAAGTCACCCAGGCAGAAGACGGCATCAAAGGTCAGGCACTGGCAATACAACTGCTGCCGGATCTGATCGTCCTAGACCTGATGTTGCCTAGAGTAGACGGATTCACAGTATGTCAGCGTCTGCGGAGGGACGATCGCACATCAGACATACCCGTCTTGATGTTGACAGCCTTAAGCCAAACTCAAGACAAAGTAGAAGGCTTCAACTCCGGCGCCGACGACTACCTGACCAAACCCTTTGAACTAGAAGAAATGCTAGCGCGAGTGCGAGCCCTGCTGAGGCGCACAGACCGCATCCCCCAAGCAGCCAAACACTCGGAAATCCTGAATTACGGCCCGCTGACCCTCGTCCCCGAAAGGTTTGAAGCTGTTTGGTACGTTAATACCGTCAAACTGACTCACCTAGAGTTCGAGTTGCTGCACTGCTTGCTGCAGCGCCACGGTCAAACAGTCTCTCCCAGCGAAATCCTCAAAGAAGTCTGGGGCTACGACCCAGACGACGACATCGAAACAATTCGCGTACACATCAGACACCTGAGAACCAAGATGGAACCCGATCCCCGCCATCCTCGGTACATCAAAACCGTATACGGGGCCGGTTACTGCCTCGAATTGCCCAGCAACGAGCAAGTCGCCGAGGAAAGCAAATCCTCTGCTTGAACGGGCGCGCCAGATTCCACAAGCAGTTAAAAATTTCGATAGAAAAGCCTGAGAGCAAATGCTCTCAGGCTTTGTGGTTTGGAGTTTGAGATGAATATGCCAAGAAATAGCCATTAGCTGGTATTAATTCTCTTACTTGAGAAAAAACAATCCCGCACCGTCTTTTAGTCGCACTTCGATCGAAGCTTACCCAGAAGAAAGTACCGGATTTGTTCTGCCACCTTGTCTTTTCCGAGAGGATGAGATAGCTATTTAAACAACAATAGGCTTAGTAAGACTATTTGTCAATAAAATCTTCAAATTCGATCTAATCTTTATTTTTGCCAATCACGGGCAAACTTGCCATCGAGCCTAGAAACCAGTTACAGGCTTGATTTGAGGATATTTTACACCGTTATGTTACATATCTTAACTAAAATAAGTGAAAAACTTTATCAAAAAGCCCTTGACGAAACTTCTAAAATTGTTGATTATCTATATCAATAAGCCGCAAGCGCTTAAAACTCAACTGACATCTTTCACAAGAGGTAAATCGCCCCGTGACAAGCATGGCAAAAAAATCCTTCCCAGCCGAAGGAGAAACCTTTCCCTGGTGGGCCGGCAACGCCCGCTTAATCAACCTTTCCGGTCGTTTGCTAGGCGCCCACGTCGCCCAAGCCGGCCTCATCGTCCTCTGGGCGGGAGCTTATACCCTATTTGAGCTTTCCCGTTTCAACCCAGAATTTCCCATGTACGAACAAGGCTTAATCCTGTTGCCAAACCTAGCCCGACTCGGCTTTGGAGTTGGTGCCGGAGGCAAAATTGTCGATACTTATCCGTACTTTCAGATTGGTGTAATTCACCTAATTAGCTCAGCCTTTCTCGGCTTCGGCGGCATCTTTCATTCCCTCAAAGGGCCCGCCACCCTCGAAGAAAAAACTCCTTTCTTCGGCTACAGATGGGAAGACGCAGATAAAATGACCACCATCTTGGGCATCCACCTAGTTTTGCTTGGTGTCGGTGCCTTCTTGTTGGTGGCCAAAGCTATGTATTTCGGTGGTTTATATGATACCACGATCGGGCAAGTGCGGGTAATTTCGGAACCCACTTTCAATCCCGCCGTGATTTTCGGCTACCTGTTCGGTGCAGGTGGCACGCACTGGCTCGCCTCTGTTGACAATCTCGAAGATGTTGTCGGCGGACATATGTGGGTAGGAATCCTCTGCATTGCCGGCGGCCTCTGGCACATTCGCACTCAACCTTTTGATTGGGCAAAACGCCTGTTCATCTGGTCGGGAGAAGCTTACCTCTCCTATAGTCTCGGTGCCTTAGCATTAATGGGTTTCATCGCAGCCTACTTTGTTTCAGTCAACACCATTGCTTACCCAGAGGAATTCTACGGGCCAACTTTAAAAATTGGCTTCGAGCAGTTCCCCTATTTTCACAGCGAAGGAATGCTGACCTCCCGCGTCTGGTTGGCTAACACCCATTTCTGGCTCGCCTTCTTCGTTCTGCAAGGGCATTTCTGGCACGCTTTGCGATCGGCAGGATTTGATTTCCGCAAAGGCAAAGTCATGCAAGCAATGCGCGAAGACATCCAGCCCGAAGGAAATAAAGTTGCAGCCAGTCCAGCCAGTTAACCGCATCAGGAGGAAAGCGAAAATGCAAGCAATAGCAGATCAGAATTTAATTCCAGAGCCGGAAAACTCAGAAAACGAGTACGGCTGGTGGGCAGGTAACGCCCGCTTCACTAACCTTTCAGGACGAATTTTGGGAGCTCACGTCGCTCACGCCGGTTTGATCGTACTCTGGGCCGGGGCAATGACTCTGTTTGAACTTTCAAACTTTAACCCAGAGTTGCCGATGTACAACCAAGGTTTAATCCTGCTGCCGCATTTGGCAAGTTTGGGTTTGGGAGTAGGGCCTGGCGGTCAAATTGTTGATACCTATCCCTATTTTGCGATCGGAGTTGTGCATCTAATTAGTTCCGCAGTTCTCGGTGCCGGCGGCCTTTACCATTCCTTGCTCGGCCCGAAAGTATTGCCGCAAAACAAAACATTCTTTGGTTCCTTCGGCTACGACTGGGAAGACAAAGACAAAATGACAACCATCATCGGCATTCACCTATTGCTGTTAGGTGCAGGTGCTTGGTTGTTGGTAGCAAAAGCCCTATTTTGGGGCGGTCTTTACGATCCCCACGTTGCTGACGTGCGGATAATTAGCGAACCAACGCTGAATCCTGCCCGCATTTTTAGCTATCTTTTACCAGTGCGCGGCCCGGAAGGAATGGCAGCAGTTGACAACTTAGAAGATGTTGTCGGCGGTCACATCTATGTTGGCTTGCTCTGCATTCTTGGCGGTTTCTGGCATATCTTCACTAAGCCTTTTGCTTGGGCCCAGCGAGTGCTGTTTTGGTCGGGAGAAGCTTACCTTTCTTACAGTTTGGGCGCTCTGGCTTATATGGGCTTTTTGGCCGCCTACTTTGTGACTGTAAATGACACTGTTTATCCAGAGGTTTTCTACGGCCCTGTGGGTTTGAGCGGCTCGGATGCAGCGGTTGTTTCTTCGCGGACTTGGCTGGCGACAAGCCATTTTGTGTTAGCGATTTTGGCGCTTTCGGGTCACATCTGGCACGCGCTGCGCGTTCGCACGAAGGCGGCGGGGTTTGATTTTCGATCGGGCGAATTTGTAACTGCAACTGCCAGTAATGTTGAAAAGTCCGGTCAGATGCAAGCTCAACCTGCGGCAGCAACAGCAGTTAGTTTTTCCGATGTGACTGTAACTTTTTTGCGAAATTTGCCGATTTACCGCAAAGGATTGTCTCCCATAGTCAGGGGATTGGAAGTTAGCTTGGCTCACGGCTATTTCCTAGTAGGAGCTTTTGCAGTATTGCTACCTTTGCAAGAAAAAGGTTTAGCACCGCTGGCAGCATTGCTGGTAACTCTGGCATTGGTGTTGATTCTGTCAACGGGCCTTTCGATTTACGAGAATCGGAAGATTGAAGCAGGTAAAGTTCTTTACTGGCACAAAACGCCTGAAGATTGGAGTTTATTCCGGGGCGGTTTGGTAATGGGCGGTACCAGTGGAGCATTCCTTGCCTATTTGCTGTTAGACAATTTTGCTGGCATTGATGCAATTTTCCGGGGGGTTGTGAACTGAAATAAAAACGGTTTGTAGTGCGGAATTAATTCCGCACTGCGAAAAACTAAATAACCGGGTTTCTGTCCGCTACTTGCGGCACTAATACCTTCAAGAAATCCGGTTTTTTCTCAAGTCATAGCTAAATTTCTGTCAAATTATACCTGAGCCGTAGGACTTAAAAACTCCTGGACTCACTCCCACCAAAGAAACTGGGTTTTTACGGAATCTACGGATGACCACACGTCTTTTCGTAAAAACCCTGGTTTCTGAACCTTGATTCGTAAGTCTTATTCAAATTTTGCCGAGTTCAAAAAACTCTGCAAAAAAGGCTAAGGGCAACAATATTCGAGTTAAAAGTTGCCAAGATATTAATTTCATGAGGGAAAGAACTGTGACAATTGCTAGCGTTAACGGCTTGGGAAAGGATGAAGCAAATTTTAAGTTGTGGGTTGGTAATGCCCGCCTAAATGCACGATTTTTCTTGGGTATAACAGCGCTTGCCGGTCACATCTGGCACGCTTCTCGCGCCCGCATTAATAGAATCTGAATGCAATTTAAGCAAGATAAGCAAGAAACAAAGTTGAAGTTTCTTGCTTAAACTTCATCAGTTCTGGATTTGTAGATACCAAGAGAGAAAATTAGTCTATGACTGTTTTTATGTGCTGTTTTTGTATCGTAACTGTGATGGTTATGTTTTTGTGGAGTGTTTGGGTAGCGCTGCGCGAAGGAGTTTATCAACTCCGGCGCTTGCACCAAATTCCCTGTGCGGATTGCGAGTTTTTTACTAATGACTACCGTCTCAAGTGTACGGTGCGGCCGTGCGTTGCTTGTACTGAAGATGCGATCGGCTGTACAGACTTTGAACCAAAGACTTGTTTTGCCAATTCTTGCCAGCAACATTGCTCTAGAACTCACAAAGATTATGCAGAAAAACAGACAATTAATCCTTCTATTCCACCTTTAGCAACCGGAATTAGGATCTAGTAAACTCCCCCTGACAGAGGGGGAAATTATAACAATTATTGGGATAAATTAGTGATGAATATATACAGCAGCAACTCACTCAAAGTCGAACTAAACCAGAGAGGATGTCGCCTGACTCCCCAGCGAGAAACAATTTTGAATGTGTTTCAAAATTTGCGACAAGGCAATCATTTGAGTGCAGAAGAATTATACAATATTTTGCAAAGTCAAGGAGAACGAATAGGCTTGTCTACTGTCTATAGAACGCTGCACTTATTAGCAAGAATTAGCATTTTGCGCGAACTAGAATTAGCAGAAGGACACAAACATTACGAACTGAATTTACCGGAATTGCATCACCACCACCATCTGGTTTGCATTCAGTGTCACAAAACCTTTGAATTTAGCGACGACTCAATTGGAAAAATTGGTAAAAAGCAAGTTGAAAAAGCTGGTGTAGAACTGCTCGACTGTCAGTTAACTGTGCGTGCGGTTTGTTTGGAAGCGCTGCGGGAGGGATGGCCTTCTTTGCTACCGAGCAATTGGTTGTGTCCGAGATATCATTCGGAACTAGAGCAGGAAATGAGTTGAGTCAAATACGCTTGGGTAATTGGTAATATCACGTCCAATAGACGATCGCATCTTAAACGGTTTGTAGTGCGGACTTAAGTCCGCTTTCATAACGAACTAATGTTATTGCAGTCAATCTATCTGACACGATACAATTCGTTATTTCCGTCTAGTTATAATAACCAACTACTAACAACGTTTGCTCTTCGGGGACAGCACTAATGACTAATAACTAATGACTAATGACTAATGACTAATGACTAATGAATTCCCCTGTACTCAAGCAGCCTCAGAATCGGAACGTTCGTGTTCCATACGAAATACGTTAGCGTACAAACTAGCAACAATTTGTTTGCCTTCCTGCGTCAACTGCAAGTAACCAAGGGATTCGCTGATGTGAGGATAAATTCCGCTCCAATAAAACTTTGAGTAGCTTTGCAGCAAGTCCCCCGGATGCCGGCAGCCCAAAATTTTAGTAGCACCGATTTCTTCCAACTCGTAAAATAGGGCACCAATTTTCTGTAAATATTGCGGGTTGCTGAACTGACCTATCAAGTCAGCACCGCGAACTAAAGAATAATTTAGTGTATCTTCGTCAGTGTTGCCGTCAAGCACCGAGAAACGAGTTTGTTCTATGTTCTGCTTAATTATCTCGGCATTAATTAGCTTGTGGTTGCCGAAACGCTCGTCAATGAAAAGTTTTGCTCTGTCAACTCGGTAAGGAGCTAGGCTGGCGGCTGTTGCACCGGGAGGTAGTGCAATTCTCATGCCATCTTTTCCGGTAGCGTACAATCCTTCTGATACTTGGTCTTGTCGGCAGACTCCTTTGACATATCCGATGTCTTGGCACAGCAAAGAAATGATGTAGTGGAGCCAGTTTTCGCAGGAGACTCCGCCCTTGCGAATGTGTTTTCCCCGCAAGATTTCTTGACCTACTAAGGTAATGCAAATGGCGTGTTCTACATTGTGATAAAGAGCGTCACTGTTGGCGATGTTTTCTAATGCCATTGCTCCGACCCAGGCAATAATGTCGGCATAGTCTGATTTGTAGCCTCCGTAGGTGCGGCTGTAACCGTTTTCTAGTTGTTCAATGAAAGCCTCTATCAGCAGTTCTGTGGAATTAAACATACTCTATTATTTTACCTTAATATTGCCTTTTAAGATTGATTGGTGCACCGAGTTTGAGTTTCTTTAATTGTAGGGATGGGATTTTAATTAAAGGCTTAAATCTAATTCACGCTATGTGAATTGTTTGTAATTCTATGAAAGCAGTTATTTCAAGTCTTTCAATCAAATCAGTATAGGACTGACACCCGTCTCCGCCGCAATGCAGAGAGCAGTCTGCTGATATTTTTTAGCTTTTGTGATTTTTTTTAGACTCTCAGAATTAATTGCGTGTTGTATTTTCTGGAACACAGTTTGATTAATCTTACCCGATTTCCAAATATTGAAGTAAACTTCGGAAAATGTCTGTTCGGGAATGTAAGCTTTGGTTCTCATCTCCTGCTGTTAACTCAATGTGTATCTCTGATTATCCGGCAATTTTAGATAAGTTTATGTGATATGGATCGGGCCCAGACTGTGATGCGATCGCGCGCACTCGGTTGACGGGAGTCTGCCGAAGATGGTGAGGCGATCGAAATATCGACCGTCATAAAACCGTCATAAATTTGGCTGACGGCTGTGATCCCCATTAAATTTGAGCTTGAATTAATTAATAATATGCCACATATTAGGCACTCGCGGGCGAGATCCTCGTCCCAACTTCCTTGCTTGCTGGAAGTTCGATCGCCCGTGCTCGCAAATTCCTTGCCAAAAAAAGTCTAGTGGTGTAATATATGGAGTCTGGTATCCTCACTTACCCATAATTATTTTCATATATCCCGTCCCTCCTGAAGGGAAGGGACTTTCAGTGCGGATGCCGCAAATCACTATATTCAGCAAAAAGCTAGAAATGCCGTAACTCATGCCCACTATTCAGCAACTCATCCGTTCAGCACGGGAACAAACGCAGAAAAAAACCAAATCGCCAGCTCTCAAGAGTTGCCCCCAGCGCCGCGGAGTATGCACCAGAGTGTACACGACTACCCCGAAAAAACCCAACTCGGCGCTGCGGAAGGTGGCTCGGGTACGGCTGACTTCTGGTTTTGAAGTGACAGCCTACATCCCCGGGATTGGTCACAACTTACAAGAACACTCGGTAGTAATGATCCGGGGCGGTCGGGTAAAAGATTTGCCCGGAGTTAGATACCACATCATTCGCGGTACATTAGACACCGCTGGGGTGAAAGACCGCAAGCAAGGTCGTTCCAAGTATGGTGCCAAGCGTCCTAAAGAGAAAAAATAGCACTGACGCCCGATCGCCGGGGATGAGCCAGCAAAAATTAAGTTGGATCGCCGATCTAAAATTTGAACTCACAACCCCAAATTCAATCAATCAAAATCAAAAAACCCCAATAAAACTATGTCTCGCCGCACAGTTATTCAAAAACGTCCAGTTCCGCCAGATCCAACCTACAACAGCCGGTTGGTAAGCATGATGGTGAGACGGATCATGCAGCACGGCAAAAAATCCGTGGCCTCCAGCATCGTCTACGATGCCATGAAAACCATCCAAGAACGCACGGGAGCCGAACCGTTAGACTTGTTTGAAAAAGCAGTCAAAAACGCTACACCCTTGGTAGAAGTCAAAGCCCGCCGGGTAGGTGGCGCCACCTACCAAGTGCCGATGGAAGTGCGTTCCGATCGCGGAACCACCCTCGCCCTGCGCTGGCTGATCAGATTTGCTCGCGCCCGCACCGGCCGCTCGATGGCCGCCAAGCTGGCTAACGAACTGATGGATGCAGCCAACGAAACAGGCAGTGCTATTCGCAAGCGCGAAGAAACACACCGCATGGCCGAAGCTAACAAGGCTTTTGCTCACTATCGGTACTAAGCCAAATCGGGCATGGAAAACAGGCCGGTCGTGCGGTATGAAAGCATCGAGTGAGGGATTGGCAAGCGTAAGTTTTGGGTGTTGAGATTGCTTCTCTTGGCGCAGTGGCGATCGCCCAGGCAAACTCAAAACTCCGACAATCAAAAATTTACGCACTCTGTGAATCCTCAATCTCGCATACTTAATATTTTTGTAAACAAATGTTGCAAAAAATATTAAAATGTAACAATAAGCTCCATATACTTATACGGTAAGTGGCTGGGAGTGCAAGATCGGGTTCTGTGTAGTATAATAGTATTATAACAGCAACACAAAATCAAGGAGGTAGCTGTGGCACGTACCGTCCCGCTAGAAAAAACTCGCAACATCGGCATCGCCGCCCACATTGATGCGGGCAAAACAACAACAACTGAAAGAATTCTGTTCTATTCAGGCATGGTTCACAGAATGGGTGAAGTGCACGAGGGAACAGCAGTCACTGACTGGATGGAGCAAGAGCGGGAACGGGGAATCACGATTACTGCCGCTGCTATCACCACCAGTTGGAAAGATTACAAAATCAACATCATCGACACTCCCGGACACGTAGACTTCACGATCGAAGTTGAACGCTCGATGCGAGTGCTCGACGGAGTGATCGCAGTGTTCTGCTCGGTAGGCGGAGTGCAGCCGCAATCCGAAACAGTTTGGCGCCAAGCCGATAGGTATCATGTGCCCCGGATTGTGTTCGTCAACAAAATGGATCGCATGGGTGCAAACTTCTACAAAGTTTACGGCCAAATTTGCGATCGCATGAGAGCGAACGCCGTACCAGTCCAAATCCCGATCGGCAGCGAAGAAAACTTCCGGGGAATTGTAGATTTAGTGGAAATGAAAGCCTACATCTACAACAACAACACCGGCACCGATATCGAGGAAATAGAAATCCCCGATGAGGTAAAAGAACTCGCCGCAGAATACCGCACCAAGCTGATCGAGTCCGTAGCAGAAACCAGCGACGCCCTCACGGCAAAATACCTTGAAGGCGAAGAGTTAACAGAAGCGGAAATCCGCTCGGCCCTGCGTGCGGGCACAATCTCCGGGGCGATCGTCCCCATGCTCTGCGGTTCAGCCTTCAAAAATAAAGGCGTTCAGCTTTTGTTAGACGGAGTGATCGACTACCTGCCGTCGCCCTTGGAAGTTCCCCCGATTCAAGGACTGCTGCCCAACGGCGACACCGCAGAACGACACGCAGACGACAGCGAGCCCCTGTCAGCCCTGGCATTCAAAATCATGGCAGACCCCTACGGCCGCCTGACCTTCGTTCGCGTCTACTCGGGTATCCTCAAAAAGGGCACCTACGTCCTCAACTCCACCAAAGACAAAAAAGAGCGGGTTTCTCGCTTAATTGTCCTCAAAGCTGACGATCGGATAGAAGTTGACGAACTCCGCGCCGGAGACTTGGGAGCAGTCTTGGGTTTGAAAGACACCTTCACCGGCGACACCCTCTGCGAAGAAGGATCGCCAGTGATTCTGGAATCCCTGTTTATTCCCGAACCAGTCATCTCCGTGGCTGTCGAACCCAAAACCAAACAAGACATGGAGAAGCTCTCCAAAGCCCTCCAGTCGCTCTCGGAAGAAGACCCCACCTTCCGAGTCAACGTTGACCCAGAAACCAACCAGACAGTCATCGCCGGCATGGGCGAACTGCACCTGGAAATTCTGGTAGACAGAATGCTGCGGGAATTCAAAGTAGAAGCTAACGTGGGTCAGCCGCAAGTAGCCTACCGCGAAACCATTCGCAAAGCCGTCCGCGCCGAAGGTAAATTTATCCGCCAAAGCGGCGGTAAAGGTCAGTACGGTCACGTCGTGATCGAAGTAGAACCCACCGAAGTAGGAACCGGTTTTGAATTTGTCTCCAAAATTGTCGGCGGTACTGTACCGAAAGAGTACATCGGCCCGGCAGAACAAGGGATGAAAGAAGCCTGCGAATCAGGTATTGTAGCAGGATATCCCGTGATCGACCTTAAAGCTACTATGGTAGACGGGTCTTTCCACGACGTAGACTCCTCAGAAATGGCATTTAAGATCGCCGGTTCAATGGCGATCAAAGAAGCCGTGATGAAAGCGTCGCCAGTGCTGCTAGAGCCTATGATGAAGGTAGAGGTTGAAGTTCCCGAAGATTATATCGGGAACGTCATCGGCGACCTCAACTCGCGTCGGGGTCATATCGAAGGTCAAGAGACGGATCAGGGAATTGCCAAAGTTTCTGTCAAGGTTCCCCTAGCAGAAATGTTTGGTTACGCCACCGACATCCGCTCGAAAACCCAAGGTAGAGGCATCTTCACAATGGAATTCAGCCATTACGAAGAAGTGCCGCGAAATGTGGCGGAAGCCATTATCGCGAAAAACAAAGGGAACTAATGATTTTGGATTTTAGATTTTGGATTTTGGATTGAATCCAAAATCTAGAATCTAAAATCTCAAGTCTAAAATCGCTAAAAAAAACAAGGAACAGATCGAGAATGGCACGCGCAAAATTTGAACGGAATAAACCCCACGTAAACATCGGCACAATCGGTCACGTTGACCACGGCAAAACAACTTTGACCGCCGCGATTACGATGACTCTTTCAGCATTGGGTCAGGCTAAGGGTAAGAACTACGCCGACATCGACGCTGCGCCAGAAGAAAAAGCACGGGGTATTACGATTAATACCGCTCACGTAGAATACGAAACCACAGGTCGTCACTACGCCCACGTGGATTGCCCCGGACACGCTGACTATGTGAAAAACATGATCACCGGTGCTGCTCAAATGGACGGTGGCATCCTAGTAGTGTCAGCAGCAGACGGCCCCATGCCTCAAACTCGCGAACACATCTTGCTAGCTAAGCAAGTTGGCGTTCCCAGCTTGGTGGTCTTCTTGAACAAAGAAGACATGGTGGATGACGCTGAACTTTTGGAATTGGTAGAAATGGAAGTTCGCGAACTTTTGAGTTCCTACGATTTTCCTGGCGATGACATCCCCATCGTGACTGGTTCTGGCTTGAAAGCTCTCGAAGCGATGCTTGCTAACCCCAAGACTGTCAAGGGTGATAATGAGTGGGTTGACAAGATTTACAAGCTGATGGAAGAAGTAGATTCTTACATCCCTACTCCAGAACGCGAAATTGACAAGCCTTTCTTAATGGCAGTTGAAGACGTATTCTCGATTACTGGTCGGGGTACTGTGGCGACAGGTCGGATCGAGCGCGGCAGAGTTAAAGTCGGCGAAACAGTCGAAATTATTGGTCTTAAGGACACTCGCAGCACTACCGTGACTGGTGTGGAAATGTTCACCAAGTCCTTGGATGAAGGCATGGCCGGCGACAACGTGGGTCTACTTCTCCGGGGTATTTTGAAGGCTGATATTGAAAGAGGCATGGTAATTGCCAAGCCGAAGAGCATCTTGCCTCACACTCAGTTTGAATCTGAAGTCTACATCCTCAAGAAGGAAGAAGGTGGCCGTCACACGCCCTTTTTCTCTGGCTACCGCCCTCAATTCTACGTCCGTACAACAGACGTAACCGGTACAATCATGCAGTTCACTGCTGATGACGGTACAGAAGCTGAAATGGTGATGCCTGGTGACCGGATCAAAATGACTGTTGATCTGATTCACCCGATCGCGATCGAACAAGGAATGCGCTTCGCCATCCGCGAAGGCGGCCGCACCGTGGGTGCAGGCGTTGTTTCCAAAATCCTCAAGTAGGAATCCGCGCTCCGCTTTAAATAGCAGAAAAGCCTAATCAAATTTAGTGGCTTTTCTGCTATTTAGTGATGAGTCATCAGTCAATCGATTTTAGATTTTAGATTTTAGATGGACTTTCCGCATTCAATCTAGAAGCTTCAACAGCAGTCTAAAATTTTAGGAGTTCCCGGACTCAAGTCGGGGGATATCAGTTTTTGGAAACGGTCATTAGTCCGCAGTTAGTTGTTAGCAAAAAAAACTGACAAGTAAAAACTAATGACTGCCGACTAATGACTGCCGACTAATGACTACTGACTACTGACTACTGACTACTGACTAAAAATAAACTGAACCTAGAAAATTAAACAAAAAAATGGCAACAATTCCACAGCAAAAAATCCGCATTCGCCTCAAAGCTTTCGATCGCCGAATTCTAGACGCATCCTGCGAAAAGATTGTAGATACAGCAAATCGGACAGCCGCCACTGCGATCGGCCCGATTCCCCTACCGACAAAACGACGGATTTATTGCTTGCTGCGATCGCCCCACGTAGACAAAGATTCTCGCGAACACTTTGAAACCCGCACGCACCGCCGCATTATCGACATTCACCAGCCTTCTGCTAAAACAATTGACGCTTTGATGAAACTGGATTTGCCAGCCGGCGTAGATATCGAAGTCAAGCTGTAGATTGACAAATTTTAAATACAAAAAGAAGGAGCAATGGAAAAATACATTGTTCCTTCTTTTTGCTGAAAGTGCGATCTACAGTAGTCATTAGTCAGTAGTCATTAGTCAGTAGTCATTAGTCAGTAGTCATTAGTCATTAGTCATTAGTCATTAGTCATTAGTCATTAGTTTCTCAATAAATCTGTATAATTAATCTAAAATTTGAACTGTGTGGGAACGCTAAAAAAAATCATTTTAAAGTGGCTATCATAGCTTTTGATGTTGTTTATTCAACAAAAACATAATTTTTATCATTTTGAAAGCATGACGGCTTATTTGAGCTGGTAGGGGTGGCTGGGAGAATTGACGATCGCCCGCCGTCGATCCCGGTGCCCGCGTAAAAGCCCGATCGCCCCTGTTCCCCGCCCCGGAATGACTCAAATCAGTTAAAGTAAGAAAAATAAGCGCAAGTACCGTCACCTTTGAGCGACAATGGCATCCTCTTCCTCCTCCACAGTTCGCGAACTCCCCTTATTTCCGTTGCCGGAAGTGGTTCTATTTCCAGGTAGACCACTGCCGCTGCAAATCTTCGAGTTTCGCTATCGAATCATGATGAATACGATTCTTGAGGGCGATCGCCGTTTCGGTGTACTCATGTGGGACCCCAACCAAAACAAAGTCTCAGCCGTTGGCTGTTGCGCCGAAGTAATTCACTGTCAGCGCCTCCCGGACGATCGCATGAAAATCATGACTCTCGGACAGCAGCGGTTCCGAGTCCTCGACGCCGTTCGGGAAAAACCCTATTTAGTCGGTCTAGTAGAATGGATTGAAGACGAACCGCCACAAACAGACCTCAGACCTTTGGGCCAAGATGTCGAACAACTGCTGAGAGATGTAGTTCGCCTCTCCAGCAAATTGATGGATCAGCCGATCGACCTACCCGAAGACATTCCCAGTTTGCCTACAGAATTGTCCTACTGGGTAGCCAGCTACCTTTACGGTGCAGCGACAGAACAGCAAACTCTTTTAGAATTGCAAGATACTGCTGCGAGATTGGAACGCGAAACCGAAATTTTGACTTCTACTCGCAATCACTTGGCAGCGAGGACTGTACTTAAAGATACCCTCAAGTAGCCAATGGGGGCAGGAAAAAAGTACGATCGGTTTTGCCTGTACATCAGCCAAAATTGCACACAAATCATATTATTTTCAATTTAAAATCTTCCTATCGAAGATTTTAAAACTGTGAATGAACGATCGACTAAAGCTTTCGATCGCACTACCGAATTCCATTTTTTTTAAGAACTGGTATCTATTTGAGCGGCAAATTCAAACAAGTTCGGATAGGTTCTTTATCGCATTAAATGCTGGTGTTAGAAAATCACGACCAACCGAAACCATACGATGCAGTTAGAGGCGGTCAAATGCCGCCTCCTGTGGGCGGTGTGGTACTAGGCGGGCTAGCAGGAGTTAAACACCGACTGTCGGCTGCTGTCAGCGAACACCGTATTGCGGCGCTGAAGGAAACCTTTAATTACGGCGATGCAGGCTTCAAAATAGCGATCGAGATTTGTCAAAACGAAACAGGCCCCGTGCAGCAGGCGGCCTGCGATTTAGTTCGAGAGAGGCTAAGCGCGATCGCCCGCGAAAAATTACAAGCCTTCGTACCTGTAAGCTTAGATTCAGAAACAGGGACAGATAAAACTCAAAAAATATTAAACAACTCACCCAGTGCAGTCTCAGAAAAAACTAGCGATCGGCAGTTGTCAGAAGCACAATTCATATTTGAGACAATTCTGCAGCAAATGCAACCAAATTTGCTGCTGTTAGAAGCATTAGTATCCTCTGTAAAGCGCGAAGAATTTACCAACGAATTGATGAATTTTTGGGATTTGTTAATCTCAGAAATTCAAGAACCTCTCAAAGAATTGCGTCAGGCTGTTGGTAGCGCAATTTCCGCCCAACTCCGCATTCAGTGGCAGTACAATCAAGCTGAATCTCAAGCCAATCAGTGGCACCAGCGAGCCTTGATAGCACTTCAGAAAGGAGATGAAAACTTGGTTCGCCACGCCTGGGTTCGGAAGCAGCTAGAGTTGGATCAAGTAGCAGAATTAAAAATTGACTTAGACGACCAAACTGTGCGAGTAGAAACTCTCAACCGCAACTTGCTGGCTTTGGAAAGCAAGATTACTGAAGCTAATTCTAAGAAAGAGATTCTCAAGATGCAGGTTCATTTTGCTAAGGTACAGGAGCAAATTAACTGCACTTTCAGCCAAATGAATAATATATTTTTCCGTCCTTAATTGTTGGATTTTGGGCGTAAATATTGCCAGACTTCAGGCTTGTCTGATGCAAAAATGAATCGCCCCGCTAAAAATTGTTGAATCATCAAACTTAGCGCCTTCCATGTTAGCACCGCATAAAAAAGCCCCGCTCAAATTAGCGCCGCGCAAGTCAGCTTGTCTCAAATCTGCGCCCTGAAGATTAGCTTCATACAACAAGGCTCCTTTCAGGTTAGCCTTTTTGAGACTCGCTGACCGCAGTTTTGCCTCAGTTAGATTAGCTTTTGTAAAATCTGTATTGTCCAAGCAAGCATCAATGAGGTTTGCTTCGATTAGGTTAGCTTTGTAAAGTGAGGCCCCGGTCAAATCCACACCGATCATTTTTGTCTGGCTCAAATTGGCTTTGTTCAGGTTGACCTGGATCATTTCAGCTCCTGTCAACCTTGAAAAAGTTAAATCTGCTTTGCTAAGGTTTGCCCCATTTAGTTTGGTCATTACTAAGCAAGCATTTTTGAGAAATGCACCTAGTAAGTTTGCCGAACTAAGGTCTGCCAAAGTTAAATTAATTTCATTCAAAGTTGCACAGGCTAGATTAATATGAATCAGGAAAGCTTCACGCAAAGAAGCCTCTTTCAAGCTGGTTTCGTGAAAATCTCTTTCTCCGGCTGCATATCGCTTCAGAAGTTCATCAGCATTCATGTCGCTAGCCTCCTAAGTGGTAGCTAAAATTATACTACTGATAGTACAGTGTAGCAGCCGAAGATTTTTAAAGTTTCTGTGTGATTTTTGAGTTCTTCTACTGCCGATCGCACTAATGTAGAACCAGCATCCGCTTCAACATCCGTAAAAAAAATATATTCTCCGAGCGATCGCTTAGTCGGTCGAGATTCAATGCGACTTAAATTAATACCGCGACTGGCAAATACTTGCAAAGGTTTTACCAGCGATCCCGGCCTATTGGCAGGTACGCTAAAAGCTAGTGACGTGTGAGTGCAATTAGGCGTTGTCTCTAGATGCGACGGGGATGCTGATTTCGTGGCGGATTGAATTGATGAGTCGTGGGATGTTGCAGCGTTTCCCAATTTTCCTGTATTTGGGCCTAGTACCCAAAATCGAGTGTAATTGTCAGGATAATCATTAATCGGGCTCGCTAGCACTGGCAATTTGTAGAGTTCGGCCGCTCTTGGGGAAGAGATTACCGCGATACTTTTATCTTCTAGGTACTGCAACGCTTCCGTAGTTGAATTTGCCGGAATCAACTCAGCCGCCGGGATAAACTTTGCCAACCACAACTGACACTGAGCTAGGGCTTGCGGGTGAGAGTAAACTTTTTGAATCTCGTTAAAATTTTGAGCATTGGACAGCAGCGCGTGGGAAATCGGCAAAACCAAGGCGTGTTGAATGCGGAGTGCATCCAGCCGCCACAGGGTGTCTAGGGTGACAGTCACACTCCCCTCGATCGAATTTTCGACCGGCACAATTGAAAGGTCAACCAGCCCAGAGGCAGATGCCTCTAGTGCCTGAGAAATGGTGGAATAAGGACACAGGGTGCATTCGGCGTTAGTTTCGAGACTTAACCAATTGACATAAGCTAGAGCTGCTGTTTCTGCATTCGTACCTACAGGGCCGAGATGTGCGATTGAAATTTTCATAATTAGTAGTTTTATGTTACAAATGTTTTCTTGACTCTCATCAGCCAGCAGGTACGATGAAAAAAT
This sequence comes from Microcoleus sp. S1D4, assembly GCF_036700765.1. Taxonomy (NCBI): domain Bacteria; kingdom Bacillati; phylum Cyanobacteriota; class Cyanophyceae; order Oscillatoriales; family Microcoleaceae; genus Microcoleus; species Microcoleus sp. S1D4. The sequence goes on along the minus strand of NZ_JAUBPP010000029.1, from coordinate 55,118 downwards.
TAGCCAGAGTCCCGAAAGCTTAGATCCGTAATTTCTCGGATGACATTGCGGGAGTGCGCGAGCTAATACGAGACTTATGTCACCTTAAAAAGGTTATAATTTATTAAGATATGCTTACAAATCCTATATATTAATATTTTCTCATGTATATCCGATTTAATTCTTCGCAATCCGTTGAGATCGCCGTACCAGATGAACGGGTTCCCATTCAACATTATCTGCGCCAGCCGAGGCGACTGGTGAACGCCTTAGTCGATCGCACTCGCACAGAGCAACTCAGCGATGACTGTTTCCGCCTGAAAATGCGGCCGTTACAATTTATGATGCTGAACATTCAACCCACGGTAGACATGAGGGTGTGGGCGCAGTCAGACGGCACAATCAATTTAGAGTCCGTGGCTTGCGAAATTCTCGGAGTGGGCTATATAAATGATCGCTTTGCTCTCAATCTTAAAGGACAGCTTGCTGCACACCAAAGTAGCGGGCTAACCTGCTTGAAGGGAAAAGCCGATTTGGAAGTGCAAGTAGAATTACCGCCACCATTCTGGCTGACACCGAAACCGATTTTAGAAGCAACGGGCAACGGTTTGCTCAAAAGCGTGCTGTTGAGCGTCAAACAGCGGTTGATGCACCAGTTGCTCTTAGATTACCGCCGATGGGCAAGCAACGAAATAAACGTAATATCGAGCGATCACCCTCAAATCTTATCTCTAGAAGGGTAATTTTGTGCTAGAGAATCGGTGAATTAATTTACAGCGATATTTGGCAAAAAATCGGCTTAATTGCAGAAATATTAGTTAAACGCTCGAATATAGCAGTTCGAGTGAAAAATGGGGTATCGATCCCCCAATCCCCCAATTCCCCAATCTAAAATCTAAAACTTGTACCCTCGCGACTTGTACCCTCGCGTAGCCAAAGCAAGCCGAAATATCTAAAATCTCAACTCCTCACCTTTTTGACAAAGGCTGTAGTACACCCAGAGTTTTATGGGATTTTGTGGGCTAGATAACGGCGGATCACTCAAGAATATCGATGTAAGTCTGTGCTCCTTCTTGATCGTCTTCAACGACTCCTACACCGATAGACCAATCAGTCGATTGGTCTTGTGAAGCTTCGTCTTTTTGGCCGATAAATTCGCGCTCTGGCGGGCTGGTAACTGTATCCGCTTCCAAATTAGTCGCCCCTACCCGAATTCGGATTTTGGGGCCGGAATTGCCCAAGCGAATCGTCATCCCGTCGGCGACTGACACCTGAGCGATCGGTTTATCATCTACATAAGTACCGTTAGCACCAAAATTAATAATTTCCCAGCCATTGGCGTGATTCCACAGCTCAACGTGGTGGCGGGAAACCACAGCACTGTAAATAATTACATCATTGTCGTTCGATCGACCGATCCGAACCACCGAAGCGGATTCAAAACACCACTTCTGAACCGCGACAGACTGGATAGGATGTAGCAGAGTTAAGGTAATCACGGATGTTTTGACACTCCGCCACCAAATACAAACGAATATGCTTCAATATCGATTTTTTCGGATAAAACCGCCAAAAAATTGATTCTCAAAAAAGTGGTCAGTGGGTGGCGACTTTCTCGCCCTACAGAAGTTAACCACTTATTTATGCCGGAGTTTCTAGATAAAATAATAGTTTGCTGTATCAAACAACATAGGTCTTTTCGAGTTGCTAACATTTTCCTTATTAATTCAATACCAATAGAATACAATGCTTTGAGCAGCACTGGAATTCCTGATACCCAAAGCCTCAATATCCGACACCAAAAATACCGATCGACCTTGCGGGGGCGCGTCGCCCCTAAAAATACGATCGGTAATTAGTCGCCTCGGGCCCTCTGACCGCACTTCAGAGATCCGACTCTGGGGGCTCCGGTGTCGGCGATGGCGATCCAGATTCCTGCCTTTGTCGCTTCAACTCTGCTACTTTTTCTTGAGCTGCATCTCTGACTTCTAGAGCTTTATCTTGGAGTTTTTCCGCCAGATTTTGAGCGCCCCGCTTCACCTCTGCCACATTTAGGAGAGTTTGGTCGTAATCTTCGTGTAAAAACTCTGCTACCAGACCGACTTTTTTGTGTAATCCCTCAGCGTACTGTACGGGTTCCGACACAGAAGCCTCTGAAACGATCGCCCGTTTGCTGCCGAGCGACGAAATCGCCCCAACCGGCAACAAGTAAATCCCGTCTAAAACGCCGCGCCAGCCGCTCGATTTAAACAGGTAATCGGTAACAGAACCAGTTGTGACATCAAATAGGTAGTCAACCACCGTACCTGCCTTATTTCCTGCGTCCGTGAGCACCTCAAGCCCGATCGGACAAACAGCTTGTTCCGGCTGATGCAATTCCGGGAGTTCCGGGTTAATAGTGACAAAAACATTTTCGCCCACAGCATCAACTTGCGCCCAAGCGAACCAGGTTTTTTTGTTCCCCAAAAGTCCCGACTTGCAAGTAAAGCCGATCGCCCGCTGGGAGTGAGAATCGAGCCAAAGCTTGTCTACCCTGCCGACCTCTTCGGCAGTTCTGCGGTCGATCGTGCGGCGGTTTAGCAGTTCGCTGCGCTTAACAATCTGTTGTTGCGATCTACTCATAAATAAACTCCTGAGTGGCTACGAGAAAAAATGTCGGTCGAAGCGTCGATTTAAGATTTTAGGTTTTTGGCCCGTCAGAGGAATCACCGCATTAGGAACCAGCGTCTAAAATTTTGGGATCGATCCTCAGCAGTATCGGGGTTAAGAACTGCTCGATAATCTCTACCCATACCTGGACATTACTACCGTTTTTGTTCAGATATCAGACATAACTGTAACCATCTTTGCGATGGATGGCTTTACAGTAATCGAGCCTTACCGAAAACCGTTTTTTGTTGATAATGAACTCACCTCTTCCATCCGACATAGGGCAGACTCTAGCTGTAAATGTTCCTTGATACTTACCTTTCGGTACATCGGCTCGAACAATATCACCAGTACAAAAGCCCAAAATTGGACGCAATGGACGATGCTTGATTGGATAGCCATATTTATCTGTTTGGCAGCGCTGCCTTGGACCCAAACCAGTTGCAGTGACATTGAGAATGCGCTCTGTTAAGACTTGCAGCGTTTTTGTGATACCAACACAGGCAGCGTCTAACCAGTGAGTTTTTTGTAATCCCAACCGAGTCCTGTTGTATTTGGTTTGTCCTCCTGTACCTGTATAGACTGGCAAGCCTGTTTCTTTGAGTCGATTAAACAATGCCCATCGGGTAGCATTAACGGCTGCTGCATCCAAACAAGGTCGCTTGGCTTGAGCTAATATCCGCTTAAGTAGATCGGGCTTTTTTGAGAGGAACTGCTCGATTGATTTTGTCCCTTTCTTGATGTTGCATTTCTCACAAGCTAAGCACAGATTAGAGATGCGGTTGCTACCTCCTTTGGCTAAGGGGTGAATATGCTCGATCTGTAAAGGCACATTTTCAATCCCGCAATAAGCACAGTTTCTTTGCCACTTTTCTAATAAATACTCGCGGATCTCGCAGCCAAACAAAGTGCCTTGTTGGTATTCGCACCCGCTAATCTCTGGATTGTCTAGTGCTTGCGTGTCAAACTTAACTAGCTCCTGTCCGATCTCACGGATCGGAGCAAATTTACGAAGGCGCTTGACCCAAGTTTCTGTGGTTAAAACCCGATGCTTCAAGCTTGGTGCTAACCATCCTTGAGGGCGCGAACGGTTCAGAAAACGCGGCTGGCGGTAGCGTGTATTGCGGTTTCTCCGACCTCTCCGTAAAGACCTGCGAGAGTCAATAGCTAGTTTAATTTGCTGCCCGCGATGCTTCAATTCCATCCCCCAAATAACCTCATCCCTGTCAGTTACAAGAGCAAATCCCGTAACTTTTGAACCCGGATCGATTTTGAGAGTAAGAGGATGAACAATTGGACGCTCGATAGCTCGTTTCAGAATTAGAGTAAAGGGATATCTGCGAAAAGCAGCCGCCTTGCCCTGCTCTAATAATTTTCTTGCTTGTGCTGGATGAATCGGATTCATCGGTGTCTTTTGAGCGTCAATGAGAAAAACGTAGTTTGACATCTTCTGTCATCCAATTAAGTAAGGTTTGCCTCGGTAATGTTGAGAGGGCTTGTTAGGAACTAGGCACGGGCTTATCAACCTTTCGCCACTACTTTTTAACCTAGTTCGACAGGGCAGAAAACTGGCGTTTATTTTCTGGTGTCATGACCCTCCCAACGTAGGCTTAAGAAAGCCTTAACCTGCACGTTCGTTACTCTGTGGTAGAAGTTTCTACTTGTGTCCAGATTTTGGTAGGTTTTTACGAACGGGTTTGCAGTCATTTTTGAGCTGTAGCCAAAGATACTGATTTAATAATCTTCTTCCAAATAATTTGGAGTTTTTTCTGCCTCCGTTAAGTCATCCTCTTCTTTAGAAGTGCCAACTTCTTTTTGGTCGCGAAGAGGAATCGTGCTCAGGGGCGCGCCCAAGGAGGGAGCGTGAATTGCCTTAACATCCCTTGGCTTGACGCTAGGAACTCCTAACTCGACAGAGGGCTGATTTGGATCGACATTGATTTGAATTTTCGGGCCCGATCGAGCCAAGTGAACGATCAGACCGTCTACAACAGGAACCTTGGCGATCGGCTTACCATCGAGGTAAGTGCCGTTGGTACCTAAATTGATCAGTTCCCAACTGATGCCGCTGCGCCGCAATTCGATGTGGCGACGAGAAACCACAGCGCTAAAAAGAACGACGTGGTTTTCGTTCGATCGCCCGATCCGGACGACCTGCTCGTCTTCAAAGATCCAACTGCGGACGGGTATAGACTGGAGTGGATGTAGCAAGGTCAGCTTAATCACATTGGCAGCATTGAGTTTTGGTAGAGCGCCTCAAGATGCGATTTTAGATTTTAGACTTTCGATCGCCCAATCCAAACTCGATCTAAGAGATTTGAAATAGAAACGTAACCAGGTCTCCTTTCCCCAGAGAGATGCGGTCTCCCGCTCGCAACCGGTGTCGGTTTCCCTTTGGCAGAGGAGTATTGTTAACGTAAGTGCCGTTAGAACTGCCTACATCTTCTAGGTAGCAAGCATCTCCCTCCACCCGGAGATTTGCGTGTACCCGAGAAACAATCTCAGAATTAGCAAATCCAGAAACATCAATATCCGGCGGCACTAAGTCATTTGGCTTGCCTATGTGAACCACAGAAAGACTGTGAGGCAATTCTATCGGCGTATTTGTCTGAACGTGTATCAGGCGCGCCGATTGCTGTTGCAGTTGAGTTTTAGCCACACCCGCTGGCTGTGGGGCGGGAACCGGGGGAGAAGTATTTACTGCAGTTGCCGCCGATTCAGTTGTAACAGGAACCGAGAGTAAAGGCGGCGGATCTGGAATTGTAGGAATACTGGCGGGTATTTTTTCTAAGTTCGGCCCCAGATTTGGGGTGACAAAAGGTTCCGCTGCCGTCAGGGGTTCGGTGTCGAGTGCCTTATTTGCCGTAACTAAAGGTTCCCTTGCCATCATGGGTGCGGTGGGCGCTAAATCCGGCACCGGCGGCGATACCACTGTAGGCTCCACCGTCGAGGCTGACGGTACTGTCACCTCAACTTCTTCTGGAACTGTGGAACCCGGACGCAAGTTAAAGCCGCACTGACCGCAAAATGCTGCATCTGTCTGAACCGCTGCACCGCAGTTCGAGCAACTTGCGGTAACGGGTAAAGGCGTGTAGCAAGCCTCGCACTGGCTGGCCCCGTCGGGGTTCTGGTGATTGCAATTGGGACAGACAATCATCGATTTCTCCTTGCTATCGGCCAGATTTTCAAATCAGCCTCATAAAAAATACTAGGTATATGGTCAAATTTTAACTTTAACCGCCACAATTCTTATACTGCTTAGCCAATACTAGCAACTGACTCCGCACCGCGACGTTGGCGGTGAGGGGCAAAATCAAGTTAGCGATGTGCTGACTGTACTGCGACGGCGCAAGCTTTCCGGGCTATTTTAGGGCAACACCGGCGGCGGGATCGAGCAGCCACCAAAGTTCGCCCTCTGGTTGAACGAGTCTGGCCGGATAGGTCATGGGGTCGGCTGCGGGGGCAAAAATTTGAGCTAGGGCCGGTTGTTTGCTGGCTCCTGCGACTATGAAGATGACGCAGCGGGCGCGGTTGATTAAGGGGACTGTAAAGGTGATGCGGGGTTCACCGTCTTTGTTGCCGACAGTTACTAAGCTGTCCCGGACTTGCAAGGCTGGTGTGCCGGGAAATAGAGAGGCTGTGTGGGCGTCGTCTCCTATGCCCAACAGGATGATGTCGAAAGCGGGAAACTCGCCGTGGGATACTTTGAAAAACTGCTGCAATTGAGTTTGGTGTGCTGAGGCATCGGCTGCGGGGTCGCCGGAGCCTGTGGGCATCGGGTGGATGTTGCTGGCGGGGATGTTTGTGCGATCGAGCCACGCGAGGCGCGCCATTTTTTGATTGCTGTCCTGGTGTTCTGCGGGAACGTAGCGTTCGTCACCCCAGAAAACGTGAATTTTGTCCCAAGGCAGGTGTTGGCTGGCGATCGATCTGTAGAGCGGTTCTGGTGTGCTTCCGCCCGCTAAGGCGATCGTACAAAGTCCGCGTTCTGCGATGGCTGCTGCGATTTTCGACAGGACAACCGCGAGGGAGCGCTCTATGAGTTCTTCTCGATTTTTTAATACTTCTACTATTTTTTGCATTTATTTCCTTTTAACTTTCTTCTGCGTGTGGCGATCGGCAATTGCCAATTTTGCTTTGAAATTTTGCGATCGGGTCGATCGGCCGCCACGCTTGGAAGCCTCAACACCGCGTCAAGTCGGATTTTATCATTCTTAGCGGGCTTTGTATTCTTGTGGCATATATAGCCTTTCTGTTCTGTGCTCTGGTATGAGGTACTATGGGGCATAGGACATAGGGCATTGGTCAAGCAGGGCATTGGGCGAGCGCGAAGCGGAGGGATTGGGCATACCTCACCACGCTGGAGAACCGCTATATGTCTGTAGCAACTTGCGATCGCAAGCTCGATCGCACCCCCAAAAAGCAAAAATCATCAAGATTCCTGTGGTAGACTAGGAAAAATAGTTTTAAGTCCGCACAGGATGAAAGCAAAACTATGTCAAGCTTTAAGCGATTCCCTACATCTGTCCGCTATCTGATAGCCCGGTTGCGCCACTGGACGCAACCAGCGGTTTGGGCTCCGTTAGCCGTACTCTGTGCGGGCGGATTATTTATCTGGGAAGTCTCCGTACATCCAGAAAGGTTAAGCATAGATGGCGAAGAAGTAGCAGCCTCAAACAATCAAGCTTCGCTACCCGGATTGTCTGCTGAAGATAGCGCCATTGCTGCTGAAATCGACAGCTTGCCGGTGCTAATCAATCAGTTCAATCAGTCTAATTCTGAATTGAGTTTATTAAATTCATCAGTAGTCAAAGGCCCAGGTTTATTCAACGAAATTAACGCTGGTGGATCAGAAAAGTCCCAGCCATCTTCAGCCATGCAGCAGCAAGCCACGAGCCGATTGTTGACTTTGCCAAATTTAGCAAATCCTGATGCCGGGTTCCAAAACAATAATCCGCTAAATTCCAGCTTGCCAAGTTCAAACGCCGCATCAGCTTTGAGTTTATCTGGTAGTGGGGCGATCGTTTCAGGGATAAAAACGATCGGCTTTCCTGAGTCTGCTGGTACAGCGACAAGCACTTTATCGCAGCAGTCGAGCGGTGCTAATTCTGGCAAACAAAACGACGCGCCCCTGGCTTTGAGTCCGTTGCAAGCAGCTATGCAAAAATACCTCGCCACTAACACTTCGGCAACGGCGACTTCTACTGAAAACACGGCTTCCTCGGCTCAATTGCTCGATCGACCGGCTTCGAGCGAGTCTCCGGCAAATCCGGCAAATTTGCTCCCAGCGGCCGCTACAGCTCAAGGGAGAGCAAATCCTGTGAATGTTCCGGTAGCACTTCCCTCAGTTGCGATTCAAACAAATATAATCGGCGAATCTCCACAATTCTTAAACCCAACAGCTACAACCCCTGAATCATCTGCCCGGTTAAATTCCAGAGTACCCAGCCTCGGGGAAATTAATACTGCGCCTGCAACTGTAGCGATGCCAAAAAATCCCTATCAAACTAATTTATATGGCTCCGGTGTAGCACCGGAAGTTCAACCCGCGGCACTTCCAGCAGTCGTACCAGGGCCCATACCGCTACTTCCCAATGTCCGTCAATCCTCTTTTCCAAGTGCGATCGGGGAAAGCAAAATAATTAACCCCCAAGTCTCTCCCAATTCAGCGAATTCTGAATTTCAACCAGCTCAATCAAATCAGCTTAACTTACCTGGTCAGCCTAATTTTGGAGCTGTTCCTCAAAACAACAATAATCAGGGGCAGCAAATTCAACCGCAACCTTTTTCTACACCCCGATCGCTGACACCGGGACGCTACATTGGCGGCGGCGAAATCAATACTTTTGCTAATCCTTAAAGTTATTGGTTATTGGTTATTGGTTATTGGTTATTGGTTATTGGTTATTGGTTATTGGTTGTTAGTTATTGGTTGTTGGTTATTGGTTGCTGGTTATTGGTTGCCAATCACAAATAAAATTGGAAAAAAAACAATGCTTTGCGGCCCAATTCCCAATTCCCAATTCCCAATGACTACTAACTGATGACTAAGAAATGAAAATTTAATAACTTAAGCGATTGCTCGTTACCTTCGCTCTGCCTGGTAATGCAGATAGGCGAGGAAGAGCCTCCTTTTATCGCGGAACTTACAGGATAGAGGACTGTAGGAGGTGCTTAAGCTGTCGCGCTTTTAAATTGCATATTCAGGGCGGGACAACCCACAAGATTTTTATTGTTTTTTACATAAAATTTAAATGCAAAACAGCTTAATGACTACTAACTAATGACCACTAACTAATGACTAATGACTACTGACTACTGACTACTGACTAATGACTAATTTGAGATAAATTACCTAGAGGCGGCTCGCACCAACAACAATCCGCCGATTCCAAAGCCAAAGGCTATGGGCAGCCAAGCCGAAAGAATCGGAGTCAAAGCAGCTTTTACGCCCATAGAACTGGTGATGAAAGAAAATACATAGTAAGTAAAAATTACAACTACACTAATCCCAAAACTCGTTCCTCTGCCGGAACGGCGCGGTTGAGTTCCCAAAGCTGCTCCTACTAAACCAAATACCAAGCACACGAAAGGAAAAGCATATTTTTCTTGAATTCGCACCTTGAGTTTGCGAATTTGCGGTACATCGCCGCTGTTTTTAAGGATTTCTAAACGCTCTAAAGCTTGAGCAATATTCATTTCCTTGAAATCTCGCACTCTGGCTGCTAAATCTAAGGGCGTGCGGGGGAGTTGTAACTGCTGGTGTTGAAATCTAACTATATTCCGGTAAGAGCCGTCAGGAGCGACAAGATAAGCGGTTCCGTTGTAAAAATCCCAGGTGTTTTCTGAGGGATTCCAAGTAGCTGATTCTGAAGAAACGATTTGATTGAGCCCTGGGGTGGAGCGATCGATAATTGTTAAACCTTTCATTTGCTTGCCGTCAAACTGTTCTGCATAAAAAAAGCGGGACAGGGTTTCTTCGCCGCCTTTTTCGGGTTTCCGAAATTCTGTGTAGATAATATTTCGATCTTGAAATGTTGGTTTTTCTCGCTTCAGGGCTCTGTCTAAAGTTACAGTTGCTCTGTAGCTGGCGGCTGGTACGACTAACTCTTGCAAAGCAAAGGTGAAGCCGGCAACAATTAAACTCATAATGACTGCGGGCATTACCAGTCGGTAAACGCTAACTCCGCAACTGCGGAGGGCGATGAGTTCGCTGTCGCTGGAGAGTCGGCTGTAGGCCATTAAGGTTGCTAGCAGCATTGACATTGGGAAAGCTAATACTACGAAGTAGGGAATTTGCAGCAGAAAAATTTCTAGGGCGGCGCTGTAGGGGAGGCCGGATTCTGTTACTCTGCGGACTAATTCAAATAAGGCTCCAACTGTGACGGCGACGGATGTAAAAAGTCCGACTCCAAATAGAAACGGGCCGATTAATTCTTTGGTAATGTACCAGTCCATTACTGAGATTCTTGGCAGCCAGTTGAGGGGATTGAAGGATTTGGAGATTGCTATTTTCATAGTTTGGCGTTTTTGCTGTGGCTCTTCAAGCTACAATTTAAATTATCAATTTTAAATTTCTGTATTGTGTTTTTATGGTTGTGGAAGGGCGGGTTTATAGATATCTGGGCTGGGATTATTGATATCTAGGCGAATCCGCCCCTACTGAGTCTGTCTGTCGCGCCTTTGGCGGTTGCTATACAAGACTACCGCACGAAGCTGTCGCCTAGGTAATATTGCCGGACTAAGGGGTTGCTGTAGAGTTCTTCTTCAGCGCCGGAGGCTAATATTTGACCGTCTCGCATGATGTAGGCTCGATCGGTAATTTCGAGGGTTTCTCGGACGTTGTGATCGGTGATCAGGATGCCGATTTTACGATCGCGCAGTTTGGCAATTATCGTTTGAATTTCATCTACGGCGATCGGATCTACGCCTGCAAACGGTTCGTCTAAAAATAGGAACATCGGCCCGTCTCGCCCAGCGGCTAGTGCTCTCGCCAGTTCAGTCCGCCGCCTTTCTCCCCCCGAAACTTGAATTCCCAAACTGGATGCTATGTTTTGTAAGCGAAATTCTTCCAACAGGAAATCGACTCGATCTTTCCATTCCCCACGAGGCACTTGAGTTTGTTCTAGGACTAACAAAATGTTGTCGCGCACGCTCATGTTGCGAAAAATGCTGGCTTCTTGAGCGAGATAGCCAATTCCCAAATGCGCTCGTTTGTGCATGGGCATTTTAGTGATGTCTAAATCGTTGAGCCAAACAGTTCCTTGATTGGGTTTTTCTAATCCGGTTGCTATGTAAAATGTTGTGGTTTTGCCGGCACCGTTGGGGCCGAGCAGTCCTACGATTTCTCCTTGGGCTACGGAAAGGTTGACGCGACTAACTACATTGCGTTTTCCGTAGGATTTGTGAATATTTTCGAGTACAATTTTCATACTTGCCGAGGCAAATTATTAGAAGTCATTAGTCATTAGTCATCAGTCATCAGTCATCAGTCATCAGTCATTAGTCATCAGTCATCAGTCATCAGGCATGAGGCTATAAGGGCTTCGCTCGGAGGGTTAAAAGAAGGAAGAATAAGTACACAGCCAGCCTGTGAGCGATACCTAATTTTACGTTTAATTAGGTGGATTTACTTGCCTGTTAAATTTCAGATTGCTGGTTGGTGCGATCGCCCCTCAAGTGGATATTTGACAATCTTCAGGTTTTTACTTTTTTCAAGACTAAATTTTGCATTTATTCTCAGCTTTCAGGTGTCGCGCATTTAAACTCCGATCCAGGAACAGGCAGGATGCCCGTTCCACAAGAATTTCGGTAAAAATTATTGTCCGAAGTAGCTATGCAACAATTGGTGTTTTTGGTGATAAATTTTGCTGCTATGGGGAGGGCTGTTACTTGGGTGCTGTTGAACTGGCCGGCGGTTTGGGGCCGATCGTATTTTGGGCTGCTGCATCTTGTTCGGGAGCAACGAGATAGACTGATTCTACCTGTCCTGGATTGTCTGGGAGGGCAATAAACCTGCCTTCATCGATCAAGTATGTCACGGTTTCGCCGCGCAGGCTGTTGCCCTGCTGCAATACGTAAACGTCGCCGCTGAGAATGATCCGGCGTTCGCGGCTGAAGTATTGAGCTTGAGCTGCTGTTGCTTGGATTTGGCGGGCTGGATAGTTGATTTGGACGTTGCCGCGGGCTGTCACGATGCCGGTTTTGGAGTCGGCTTCTTGAATGTCCGATCGCACGGAAAGGGTTCGGGGCTGCGCGGTTTGGGAATAGGTGGGAGAGACAATCGCGCCGGCCAGAGTCAGGGGCAACAGCAGCGACAATCCTTTGAATATGCGCGAATTAAGTAGTTTAGCGGAGGGCATCATAGCTTGCAAGCCTCAAAATATGTGAAATTGCTGAAGGGCCTTTTCCAACCCCTGATTTGTCTCTATGGAGATTAAATCCACCACACCCGATTTAGTTAGGTATTTTATCTTAACGGCCAGAAATATTCTCGTCAGGTCGATCGACCTGCCCGAAAGCATCAACCAATTATCCTAGCAAGACAATAGCCATTTTCACGAGGTGTTTGGCTGATTTAGAGTTCTATCGAGAGGGCTTCTGTCCTCTGGCTGCGGTTTTATCGTTCGGACTTCAGTCCTTGGTATGACTTTTAGTCAATAAACTTGTTGCATAAATCTTGGATTGATAGTCAACCGCAGATGCAAAGCAGATGTACGCAGAGCATTTAAAGAAGTGTCAACCCTGCGTCTGATGTTTCACAATGTACGGCAATTGCAAGCCTGCAACTTCTGTACCTGCGAACAACGGTAAAAAATTAGCTACTGCTTCCGGGCCGGCTTGCTGCAAAGTGCTCAATAGTTTAGCGCTTTGTCGGAGCAAATCTTCAACAGCAATTTCAGCATAAATCGGCTGATAATAACTGAGCCGATTTATACCTTCTCCGAGCAAGATTACTGCACCGCGCCAGTTTTGATTGCTTAAGTGATAAAGCCCTACAGCAATTTGCAAAATTCCCTGATAAAACTTTTTTTCCGGCTCGCCCGCTTCCATCCACAAAGCCTCTAAAGTATCGTGACAAGCGTAAAAGTCTTGGCTGTTAAACTGTTCGATACTTTGCCAAAACTCAATCGGCATTTCCTCTGTCATTGATTGGAGATTGGGATTTTTTGATTCAGGATTCGTGTTTGAGTAGGCGGCGATCGGTTTTGTGAATAGCTAAGTCTTAAAAATAGGAAAAATTACGACCTGTTGTCAAAACTGCTATCAATTTACGACCGCCTACTTAACCGATTACATAGTTTCTCTGACAGCTTGAATCTGATCCATGCCAATTTCCTGATTAGTTCCAGCAAAGTCGTTATCTGGCGTCAGAAATAACATACAATGACACTCTTTGCGCTCGCGCATGGGAATGCAAGGACAGTTCCAGTAGGCGGCTTTTACTTCGGCTTCTTTATCTTCGTAATGGCGACAAGGGCATAGGGGAGCACCTAGTTCATCTTTGTGCTTTGCTAGTCCTTCTATGACGACAGCAGTGACAGAAGGCTCGGAACAAAAGTAAGTTCCGGTGCGCTTGGCGTAGGTTTCGGAGAAATTCTTCATTGCCTCCAAGGTTTTTTCGTTGGAGAGTTTAGATTTTTCTGTTGTGTTCATAGTTCAGGATCGGAGTTGAGGATGCTACGAGCTTTTAACAATTGTATCGCAGAATGTGATTTTAAACACTTGTATATTTCTGTTTACTTACCAAGAGGAAACCTTGACAAAAATTGAGTTTTAGGTTGTGGATTTTGTAAGGATTTTTTACGCATCCCGGACGGTTGGGGAAACAGGGCCATGACCCGGTTTTTGGAGCCTCCCAAAGATTTGACCGATCGCCAGCCCTGAAAAAAACATCCCCCAAAGGGGATACAAACAAGATAGAATATCACAGCGCTGTCCCTGTTTCTGGCATCTCATGGCAACTTCCCCCGACCCCACCCCCCGCAAAAAATCTGCTTCTGCTGCGCTGATTTGGCCCGCTGACACCGAGTTAGTCGGATTAGTGTTTGAATTGACTCCCCGCGCTGCTAGCTCTCTGTACGCGCAATATGCCATAGGTTTGCACGCTTGGTTTTTGCATCAAGTACAGGAAACTGACCCGGATTTATCGCTGCTGTTGCACGACGATCAGTCAGAAAAAGCCTTTACGATTTCGGGATTGGAAGGTGATTTAGCCGCTAGTGGCAAAGAATTTCAGCTTGCGGGCGATCGTATTTATCGCTGGTACGTCACAGGACTTTCAAAGCGAGTAGTGCAGTGGCTGAGTCAGTGGCTGCAAAATTTGCCCGAAGAGATAGATTTGCGAAATGCTCCGCTACTCATTCGCTCTTGGAAAATTGCTTTTGCTCCCACAACTTACCAGCAATTACTAATAGCAGCACCACCATTATCGCGCAACGTAAAACTTAGTTTTGTAACTCCAACAAGCTTTCACAGCAAAGGTCATCACTTCCCTCTCCCGGTTCCTGAAAATGTTTTTCATAGTTATTTACGCCGCTGGAATAACTTTTCTGGGGTAATTTTTGACCAAGCCGAATTTATGAATTGGATTGATGAAAATGTAATTATTAGTCGCCACAAGTTGGAGTCGCAGAAGGTGGCGGCGGGCAAAAAAGGCATGGTGACGGGGTTTACTGGGGCTGTGGAATTTGCGATCGGGCGATCGGGCCAAAATCGCCCTGATTTTGTACAATTATTTTATGCTTTGGGGCGGTTAGCACCTTACTGCGGCACGGGGCACAAAACAACTTTTGGTTTGGGACAAACGCGGACGCAATGGCTGACAGAATCGGTGACAGAAGTGTCGATACAAAGTATTTTGGCGGCGCGAATAGATGAATTGACAGAGAAGTTTATGGAGATCAGAAAGCGTAAAGGCGGGACTCGGGCTGCTGAGATTGCGGAAACTTGGGCGACGATTTTGGCGCGCCGGGAATTGGGAGAATCTTTGTTTGATATTGCTGCTGATTTGGAAATGCCCTATGAAACTGTGAAAACTTACGTGAAGTTGGCAAGAAGGGCTTTGAAAGTGGAGGATTAAAGTAATTGGGCATTGGGCATTGGGAATTGGGAATTGGGAATTGGGAATTGGGAATTGTTAGCTGTTGACTGTTGACTGTTGACTGTTAACTACTGCCAACTGCCAACTGCCAACTGCCAACTGCCAACTGCCAACTGCCAACTGCCAACTGCCAACTGCCAACTGCCAACTGACTACTGACTTTTAGTAAATAAATATATGTAATCCCGCTGATATTTGAGTTTAAATTGGGGATTGTTGGCGAGTTGAGTTACTAAGTTTTGTACAAAAGCTCGATCGCTCATCCAGCCGGGATACCTCAGATTCAGCAAGACATAATCAAATTCTGCGAGGCTTGTAGGAGGTGTCTTAGCCTCAGTTAACTTTACCACGGGGCGGTGCGTTAAGTGGGGAGCTACGTGAGAAGTTGTTAAAACGCTGCCTTTTGTGTTGATGAAAGTAATTGCTTCTTTGGTAGCTGGTAAAGTGTCGAGGGAATCTAAATAAATAGTCCAAAAATAGCCGTATTTCGCTAAAGCTAAAAAAGCGATTAATGACCAAATTACAATGATTTTCGGCAATGGATAATTAGGAAGTGGTAATCTATCAAATATTATCTTTCCTTGATACTGATTTCTATCTGCTAAACTGGAAATTACGGCAACTAACAAAAAGGGCAATATCGGAATAGAATATTGATGAACCAAATCTCGCTGGGCGGGGATATCCGAAAGAATATTCATCGCCAACATCGGCACAGCGCTAATTAAAGGTGTCAAAGAGCGCGGGGAAATCCACCAAATTACAGGCAATACTAATAAGGTTAAATATTCAAAAGTATCAAGGGAGAACAAACGCCCTAAAATGAGATTTGGTTTCAATATTAAGTTAACTGCAATTTCTAAAACTGAATGTCCCAAATATTGATATCGCCCGACTCCTGCGTGTTCTCTTCCCAGATTGAAATACGGTATCACAGCCTGAGTAGTTATCAGGAACCAACCGACACCTAAAAATAGAGCTATGAGTCCACAATTGCGTTTTTTGTCGAAACACAACAGCCACAGTCCCATCGCAGCTACAGTTAAAGATAACACGGCTTTGCAGCTCAAAACTAAGACGATAGCAGCACAAAACCACAGGGTTTTATTGAGTCTGGCGGCTAGGATTGCTGCTAGCAGTGCGGGTAGGGCAATTACTTCTGGGTGGAAGTCGAAGAGGTTGACATTGAAGACTAATGGATAGAGGAGGTAAATACAGGCGATCGCCCGAGATATGCTATTATTTAATCCGGCTTGAATGGCCAAACTCCAGACTGGCAAAGCACCCAATGCTAGAACAACTGCTTGGACTAGCAACAGCCAATGAACGTCGGGATATATTTTGTAAAGCAAAGCCACGGGATACATCACCAAAGCGGCGTGATTTCCCATGTGGTGAATTTCGAGAAATGAGGAAAACGGCGTTTGTCCCTGACTGATTAGATACGCTACTTGGTCGTAAATTCCTAGTTCAAAGGCGTTGGATTCAAACAGGGCGTGGCGTACACTGCTGCATAGTAAAAATATTAGCACAAAAAGGGCGATCGACCAAATTACAGGCTCGTATTTTAGATGCTTAAAATTGTTCATATTGTATTCATTCCCAAATTATCTTAAAATTATCTGCGTTTCTCTCTGTTTCTCTGCCTTAAATTTGCGGTTGGTTTTGAGCGATGAATAATTATTGCAATAAGTTTACTAATTGGTGATTTTTTGAAACAAAAATACATCATTTTCATGATAGGTTATCTTAAAGTTAGGAGAATTTTTAAGTTGAGCCGCGACACTCGCAGCAGTATCGGCAGTATCCGGCCAAGGATGGCGCAAATTTAACAGTACATACTCAAATTCATTCAAACTTTGTCCGTTGGCAACTTGATGCAGCAATTTAATTGTTTTTCGGTGAGCGAGATGAGTTGCTAGGGAATTATCTGTTAACACATTGCCTTTTGTTTCCACTCTGTTAATTGCCTGTCGCGTAGCTTGCCAAGTATCGAGAGACTCTAAATAAATTGTTCCAAAATAGCCGTACTTAGCCAAGGCTAAAAAAGTTAACAGCGACCACAAAATTAATAATTTTGACAGCAAAGAGTTAGTAAATAGCAATTTGCCACTTTTCCCGCTTTGGCGAACCCAAATCCGGTGCTTCCAGATACGTTTAACAGATGTAATCGAAATACGCTGCGATACTTTTGTCCAGATTTGCGGCATCCAGTTGTGATGATTCCACAGATAATTAATTACATTTTTCCAGAAATTACTTCCTCTTTTTTGTCTGTCTGCTAGCGTATCAATTATAGCAATTAATAAAAATGGAAATATCGGCACAACATATTGGTGAATCAAATCTCTCTGCGCGTCAATATCGGAAAGAATATTCATCAATAGCATCGGCGAAGCACCAATTAAGGGCGAAAGATGCCGAGGAGAAATCCACCAGAGTGCGGGCAAAAATAACAAAATCAAATATCCCAAAGTCTCTACTGAAATCAGTCGATTGGCTACTAAGCTAGGTTTCAGCGCTAAATTAACAACTATTTCAAAAACCGAGTTTCCTAAATAGTGATATCGCCCCACACCTGCGTGCTGTTTTCCTTGATTAAAATACGGTACTATTGCTTGAGTTGCTATCAAAAACCAAGCCGCGCCGAGAAATATAGCGATGAGTCCGCACCTGCTCTTTTTTTCAAAGAAAAACAGCCAAACACCCATCATCACGACGGTTAAAGATAATAGGGCTTTGCAGCTTAAAATTAATACTGTGGCGGCACAAAACCACAGGATTTTATCGAGTCTGGCTGCTAAGATTGCTGCTAAGATTGCCGGCACAGCAATTACTTCGGGGTGGAAGTCAAACAAATTGACGTTAAATACTGCGGGATAAAGCAGGTAAACTGCTGCAATGGCGATCGCCTTTGATTCGTTTAATCCCGCTTGACGTGCTAAACTCCAGCAAGGCAAAGCACCTACAGCTAAGGAAACGGCTTGCACGAATAACAGCCAGTGAACATCGGGATATATTTTATAAAGTAAAGCTAGCGGATAGAAAATAAACGCTACGTGATCGCCTAAAATATTGATGGCCATTAATGAGGAAAATGGCGTTTGATTTTGAGAGATCAAATAAATTGCTTGGTCAAAAATTGCTAAGTCGAATGCTGTTGAATGAAATAATGCGTGCCGCGCGCTGCTGGCGATAAATAAGATTATCGTTGTCACGACAATCATTAAAAATACTGGATGGAATTTTGTGGATTTTAAAGTTAGCATTCTGTTGGGTTAACCTGGGATGCGTTTAAATAGTATAACGTCGTTTTTTTGATAAGTTAATTTAAAATTGGGAGCATTTTTTAGTTGATTGGCTAAGGTATTTCCAATTTTTTCAGTGTCGGGCCAAGGATGGCGCAGGTTGAATAATATGTATTCAAATTCAGCTAAGTTTGTTTGGGGTGAAATTTGTGAAAGCAATTTTACGATTGGGCGGTGCGCGAAGTGAGGGGCAAGTCTGTTATCTGTTAAAATGCTGCTTTGGGGTTTAACTTGTGCGATTGCTTCCCTTGTGGCTTGCCAGGTATCTAGTCTATTTAGATACAGGAAAAAATCTTTATATTGTCCGAAAATTAAGAATATTATTAATGACCAAATTATCATTTGCTTCGGCAATTGAATGCCCAGCCACAGTTGCGGTATTGGTATTTTTATAAATGGTAAATTCGCTGTTTTGGGAGGTGAAAATATTTGGGGGTTTATTTTTAATTGGGTGTTTTTGCGGCTGGATTGTTTGGCGATAACTGCTATTATTAAAAATGGAATTATCGGTAATGAATATTGATAGGCTAAGCTGCGTTGAAATGACAAGTCAGAGAGGATATTGATAATTAGGGTAGGGATGGCAGGAATTAGGGCTGTTAAATATTTGAGGTTGTTTGGGCGGGGAAATGGCAGTAGCAGCCAAATCACTGGTAATATCAGGATGAATAAGTATTTTATTGTATCGATGGAAAGGATTCTTCCTAAGATTAATTGTGGCTTTAATAAAAGGTTGATGATTATTTCTATTACGGATTTTCCTAAATAGCTGTAGCGCCCGACTCCGGCGACTTCGCTACCGCTAAAGTAGGGGATAATTTTCTGGGAAGCAATCAAAAACCATGCTACGCCTAGTAAAAGTGCGATCGCCCCAAACCGTTGTTTTTTTTCGCAAAAAAACAGCCATAACCCCATAGCAGCAATAGTTAGGGATAAAACAGCCTTGCAACTCAAAACTAACAGAATTGCGGTACAAAACCACAGGATTTTATTTAAACGCGCTGCCAAAATTGCTGCTAAAATTGCGGGTAAAGCGATTACTTCCGGGTGAAAATCAAATAAATTGATGTTGAATACTACCGGATAGAGTAAATAAATAATTGCGATCGCCCTAGATTGTTCTTGATTTAAACCGCCTAAACGCGCTAAACTCCAGCTAGGCCACGCCCCCAGGGATAAAGCAACTGCTTGTACCAACAGCAGCCAATGCACGTCTGGGTAAATTTTGTAGAGCAAAGCTAGCGGATAATAGATTACCGCTGCGTGATCTCCCAAAATGTGCATCTCCATCAAAGAAGAAAAAGGTGTTTGGTTTTGGGAGATCAAGTAAATTGCTTGGTCAAAAATTCCTAAATCGAAAGCTGTTGATTGGAATAAAGCGTGCCGCAAACTGCTACAAAAAAAGAAAATTGCCGCAGCGGTGCCGATCGCCCAAACCAGACTCGACGCTGGCTGCGATCGACCTTCTTCTATATTTTCGGCGATCGAGACACTGATGTCCTCACTGTCATCAACAAAATTTTCCCTATTCTCCATGAAATCTGGCACTAGCTGATCGGTCAAAATATGATGCCATCGAATGTGCTTGCCGCGCAATAGTTAACCGCTAATTTTAGTTCCCGCAATCGTAATATTAGAATAATCCACAAAACCTTAAAAAATTGTGAAAGCAATAACTCTTCTCGGCTCCACAGGCTCCATCGGCACTCAGACTCTGGATATTGTAGCTCAATACCCCGAACAATTTCGGATTGTCGGGTTAACAGCAGGACGAAATGTAACATTGCTGGCGCAGCAAATTCGCCAGTTTAAACCGGAAATTGTCGCGATTTGTGACGAAGATAAATTACAGGAATTGCAGGAGGCGATCGCAGATATCGACCCTCAACCTATTTTACTTGCTGGGGAGTCAGGCGTTGTCGAAGTTGCCAAATACGGCGACGCTGAAGCCGTAGTCACCGGCATAGTTGGCTGTGCGGGTTTGCTGCCAACAATTGCGGCTATAGAAGCAGGCAAAGATATCGCCTTAGCAAATAAAGAAACCTTAATCGCCGGCGGCCCCGTTGTCAACCCCTTAATCGAAAAATACGGTGTTAAAGTATTGCCGGCCGATTCGGAACATTCGGCAATTTTTCAGTGCTTGCAAGGCTTACCGGCGGGAGGGTTGCGCCGGATTATTCTTACAGCTTCCGGCGGTTCTTTTCGAGATTTGCCGATCGACAAATTAGCCGGAGTAACAGTCGCCGATGCCTTGAAACATCCGAATTGGTCGATGGGGCAGAAAATCACCATTGATTCTGCTACTTTGATGAACAAAGGATTAGAAGTAATTGAAGCTCATTACTTGTTCGGCATGGATTATGAAGACATTGATATTGTCATCCATCCCCAGAGCATAATTCACTCGTTAATTGAACTGCAAGATACGTCGGTTTTGGCGCAATTAGGCTGGCCGGATATGCGCTTGCCGCTGCTTTACGCTTTGTCTTGGCCGGAGCGAATTCCTACCGATTGGCCGCGGCTGGATTTGGTAAAATCTGGTGATTTAACTTTCCGAGAACCAGACCACAAAAAGTATCCTTGTATGCAGTTAGCCTATGCAGCAGGACGTGCGGGCGGCTCCATGCCTGCGGTGCTGAATGCGGCGAACGAACAGGCGGTAGCGCTATTTTTGGACGAAAAGATTACATTTTTGGATATACCGAAGTTGATTGAGCAGGTGTGCGACAAACACCAAGCTGATAACTGTGAAAGTCCTGGTTTAGAGGATATTTTGGCAGCGGATCAGTGGGCGCGGCTGGAAGTTTTGGCTGGAAGCGTCGAATTGGGCGATCGGATTCTTTCAATTCGCTAATTGTATCAGCAGACTTGCAATTACCCACAAGCCCGCCGGGGAATAAATTCCCCGTCTCATAGCTAAAGTCGGTTAAAACCGACTGTCAAACCTTCATTAATAGATATCCAGTCCTCTTTTAGAGGACTTCAGCTATGAGACAGGGGTTGAAAACCCCTGGCGGACTTGTGGGTAAACGCAATTGCGGACTATTCCAAAAAGTGCCAAAGATCGGGCAAAACCAAATCAAACTTTTGCCCGATCGATTCTTGAATCCCTTGATAAAATAGAGCTATGACTCCCATTCATGGAAGCAACCGATGCAAACAGAAACCAAACCAACAGTATTTGAGCTAAATCAACTAATTATCCCACCCGGCAATAAAATAAAGTTACAAAATATTAGCTGGGAAATGTACGAAGCTATCCTAGACGAGTTAGGGGAAGGTTATGCACTTCGACTTACTTATTACAAAGAAACACTAGAAATTAGGATGCCACTACCAAAACATGAAAAAGCTAAATCATTGATTGGTGACTTGGTTAAGTTACTTCTGGAAGAGGTTAATATTGATTGTGATGTTTTAGGTTCTACTACCTTCAAAAACAAAGAGATGCAGAGCGGCGTAGAACCTGACGATTGTTTCTACATTCAGCATGAAGCTGCTATCAGAGGTAAGGAGAGAATAGATTTAACAGTAGATCCGCCTCCCGATTTGGCGATCGAGATTGACAACTCCTCACAAACCAGTTTGAGCAGCTATCAAGCTTTGAAAGTGCCGGAACTTTGGAGATATGACGGGCGAATCCTGAAAATCTATCTGCTCCAAGACGGAAAATATATTGAGTCTGATAGCAGCCCAAATTTCCTCGACTTTCCCATTATTGATGTAATTCCTCAATATGTCGATCGCAGCAAAACTGAAGGCAGAAGCCCGACACTCAGAGCATTTAGAGCTTGGGTAAAAGATCAACTACCAACCAAAGACTCGTAGCGGCGGGTTTTGCTAATTTTTGACTTTCGCCACAAAATCAGCGGCACTCATTTTTTCGTACATTTCAAAAGGTTGGTGAATCCAAGGATTGTCAGCCAAATAATCTACATAATAATCCGGCTTCGCCACAGAACAAGCCTTGTACCAAAGTACAGCAGTCCGAATTTCCTGAATATCCTCGCCGTAGCGGTTTTGCAGCCAAAGGATACCTTGATCCAAACTAATTCCCGAATCCACCAAATCGTCAACTAGCAGGAGGCGGCTGCCCAAATTATCGCCCACCATTGTCAAATTAGGCGCAAACTCGATCGCCCGCCGGACTTTTCCCTCCGCCCCACCGTAGGACGAGGCCGCTAAAATCGCCAGAGGTTTGTCGAAAATCCGCGACAGAATATCGCCCACCCGCAGCCCCCCCCTCGCGAGACACACAATGCGATCGAATTTCCACTGAGATTCATCAATTTTTACAGCCAAATCCTCAATTGTCCGATGATACTCAGACCAAGAAATGTAAAGGTCGCTCATGCCTAATATGATTGAAATATCAAAGATATTATTAAATATTTTGGGGGAAATGACATGAATGCAGACGAACTTCTCAGACGGTATGCAGCCGGAGAACGGGTTTTTCACAAAATAGACCTGAGGGGGGCGAATATGTCAAGGACAAATTTGCGCGATATTGACTTGAGTCAAGCTGATTTAAAAGGTATAAATGCGATCGGCATCATCCTTTACAGAGCCAATCTGTATCAAGCAAATATCAGCCAAGCCAACCTCTCCCAAGCCAACCTCATGTCGGCTAATTTCGGCGAATGCGAGGCGGTGGGAGCCAACTTAAGCGGAGCCATCTTGCGGAGTGCGGTACTCGGCGGGGCAGATTTAACCGGGGCGAGTCTCAGAGGTGCAGACATGAGAGAGGCCAACCTTCAGCGGGCAATCTTGATGCAAGTTTATGCAGTGAACGTTAACTTGCAAGGTGCCAACTTGACAGAAGTAAAACTTTGCCACATCAACCTCAGCAAAGCAAATTTAACCGACACCAACTTTACACAAGCTGATCTCAGCCATGCTAAGCTGACTCAAGCAAATTTGAGTTGGGCAAATTTGACCGAAGCCAATCTCGAAAAAGCGGATTTGAAGGGAGCCAATTTGAACGGAGCTAACTTGAGCTGTGCGAATCTTCATCTAGCTGATTTGAGCGGAGTTTCCCTTAAGGGAGCAAATCTCCGGGGAGCAAACCTGCATCAAGCTTGTTTGCGCGGGACAAATTTAAACGAGGCGAATCTGAGAGAAGCGATGATGCCTGATGGCAAAATTTCTGAGTAAATAAACGGGCAAAATAGAACTTTAAACCTCGGGGTGCTGGTGGCGCACCCTACCTTTAGTTTAAATCCTAATTTTATTGAGGGGATTTAATTCTGTTTTTAGGTGAATGCGTTTTTCAACTGTTACCGTACCGCGTACCATCCTGAGTGGAGAGGCAAAAATTTTAGATTACCGTTCAATCTCCAGATTCATCTGTTGACTAAATCTTAAATCTAAAATCTACTAAAATCGATTGACTGTGCATTTCCACAGAATATGCAAAAAATTTTGTACTTGAGTTTAGTCTACGACTTTCAGCCAGCCCCGCCGAACGGCGTGGAGCAAGCGGTTGATGGCTGTTTGATCTTCTTCGGTAAGACGGTCGTTTAACAGCGCTGTTTGGAGCTGAAGTCGGTGAGTGGGAGTCAACAAACCCGAGTGATATACCTGAAAGACTAGCTCTGCAATACTAGATTGAGTTAAAAGCGTTTGGGTCATCATTGTGTTTTTTTTTGAACTCGCTTTTAGTAGTATTGACTAATTTTCCAAAGTTTTATGTGATTCAAATAGGCGAGTTAATGTGATCCATTCGGCCTTGATTTGTGATTTGTGTCAGCCAAAGTTAGGTATCGTATTTTCCTAGATATAGATAGAAACTCGAAACACCAACTCTGTCAAGATTTCTGGCTTTTGGTAATTCCGAAATCTGTAGCTTTTGTTAAGAGATTACTACAAATAAATTAATATTTATCTCATAATAGACTACGAAGGTCTGCGAACTAAATCGATCGACTTAATAAATCGACTTAATAAAACGTAAAAGTTTTACCGGACAAAATGGGTTTAAAGACTCCCCATCCTAGGGGAAAGGAAAAATTAATTTCTCTCGCTGCTAATCCTGTTGGCGTAAGTCTTTCGGTCAAATGACAAGCTGTTTAGTGTTTGCTGTTGAACGGGTGCAGTGGTGGAGGATTTTTCCGTGGCTTTGGTTAAGGAATGTTAACTGTTGACTGCTTCGGATCAAAAATCCCGGCTTTTTTAAGAAACCGGGTTCGACTGCAACGATCGCACCACAATTTTTTTTTAATAAGGTTAAAAGCTGTAGAGGATAGAAAGTATAGCAGTGCGAGCTCTCATATGAGGTATTGCTCCCTCAATTCCCCAATCTCCAAATTCCCCAATTCCCCAATCTAAAATCTAAAATCGACTGACTCCTCATTTTTTTGAGAAAGGCGATATTTCTGAGGGGATTAATCCGAAATTCCGATCCATCCGCGGCGGATGGCGTAAAGCAGGCGGTTGACTGCATCTCGGTCATCTTGGTTCAGAGCGCTTTGGCAGAACGAAAGCAGTTTGTGGCTTTGAGTGCGAGTCAGATTGCCTGAATAGGTTACTTGATAGAATAGTTCAGCGATCGCCCGATCGGATTGTAAAGTCAGAGCTTGCATGAAATTTCGTTTATCTTGACTGTTCTAATATGCAGTGTTTGAGATGACAGTAGGGTGATTGCCGTCAGCTAAGCTGTGCGATCGTTCTGAACTATACTTGCGATCGAAGTCTGGGAGTATAGGTGAGTTAAATCACCGAAGAACGAGATAGTCGATCGCCTTTGGGGTCATTTCCGGGCTGCTCTCAAAGTGTGACGAAACGTCAAAAACTCATGAGAGCAAGGCTTTGAGCGCCGCTGGCTGTCGCCAAAGTGCGTGTTGAAGGCGACATCTTGGGGCGTGGAGTCTGATATCTGTGAAAGTTTGGGCGATCGACAGTTGCAGGGTCGGGGAAAATTGGCGATCGGCAAACCGCACCCTGAGATATAATAATGATCAATAATTCGAGCCCATCTTATAGACTAAGAGGTAAAACAATGATCGTTATTGGCTACTTTGCGATTGCCTTAATCGTTTTTATTGTTTGGTTCAAAAGTTTTTGGAACGATAGTGCGACATCAAAAACTGACTTAATCTCTTGGATAGCCTTAGTAATCGGCCCTCTGATTTGGCCTGTTGTGCTGCCCCTATCCCTTTTGCAAATTACCAGCAAAAAGTCTGTCGTTGCAGTTAAATCCGAGTAATTGTTCTAATAAGTTGTAGAAGTAACTGACTCAAACGCTGTCGGGTGTTTCGTCATAACTTATCCCCCCTACATCGCTCGTGGCAGCGATCGCATCTTCATCATGTTTTTCCATAACCATGTGCATCTACAAGGTCAATATTTTTTGACCGCTCTCAAATTCTGCATTCTACTATTTTAATCTTGCTTTTTTGTCACCAGATTACTCTGACAAGCCTCATGCTGTCATGGCTGAGGTTCCTGACAGTATCAGGGAGCATCTCTGTCCGAATCCAAAAAGTATTTTTTACGACTTGCGAGCTGTAGCGCGATCGCACGGGCTTGGTTTATAGATGTGTAGGGAGGTAGCGTCTTCCCTCGCACGGGAGCGAGCGCGACAGCACTTAAACAAAAAAATGCTGTTTACTATAAAGCCGGAAATACTCAAGCTTGATATGCAATGTAACACGGTCTGTTGCTGGTCTGAGTATAACTTAAGACATATTTATTTGAGCGATCGCTCACTAACTGCATAGTTTTTCTGGCTTTCGGCCGCCGCACGCCATTGGTGGAATCTTGAAAAATTCGCGCAGGACAAAAACCGCTACAGTCTTTGCGCTGCAAGCTTTAGCAGCTATTTTTTTTTTAAATGTAGCAGCTTTTCAGAGACAATTGTAGAGTTCTAGAACGCCCAAATCGTCGAAGTCTTACCGCAGTTAGATAGACAATGCAAGGGGGAGAGTGCAATATGAAATAGCAATAAAAACTGTTTGCCCAATAGGCAAAATTTGTTGTAGGCGATCGGACATCAGGATTTGAGTAGGCCAGCGTTCTGATTTTAGATCGGGTGCTGTATTGGCGGGAACTTCTCAAAAAAACGTGCCGTCACTGTAGCCAACTTTGCTATTTACACAAACCATAGGACTTAAAATGAAAGAAATGTCTGAAAAGCCAGTTTATCGAATTCTTAATCTAGTGTCGCTGCTAGCCCTGAGCTACTATGCAGCTACTTCGATAGGTTATATTTTAGAGAGCGACCCTCACATTTACAGCTACGACAACCAGAGCTATTCTAACGGCTCAACTCAGCAACTAGAAGCACACAAATCGTCTCAATAGTACAGCTTGTCTATGAATGCTCAATCAAATTCCCTCGAAATTTCTAATTGCGGGCGTACTCCTCGAAGTTAACAATTAGCCAGAATTTTATTACTTAATAATTAATTTGATTAATTTAAATTGTTAAATATAATTATCAGAAAAACTTATCTATCAATTGTCAACTGTCAACTGAATGCAGGAGGCTGAGGGTGTAGTTTCACTTTTAACAGTCCCATACTCCCCCTTTGCAGATAAATCTGTTTGGCATTGTGTCGCCAACCGAAGACAACTAATCCCATTTGCGATCGGCGATTGGTGGTGACTTCCTGTGCCAGCGGGTTGGGAACCTAGGCTCGATCGGTTGCATTTTTTTAGTGAAACTAATGTTAAGCTCGGCAGCAGATTATTCTCACCTTTGACCAAACGTCTTAACTCTAAGCTGTTGTGCATTTAAATTGTATATTTTGATGACAATCAAAAATCGTCAAATTCTCTCCCCCTCTCCCCTTCTCCCCCTCTCCCCCTCAATCGCCATACACAATCTATATGAGCAACAGCTTAGTGTGCGGCCCTTAATCGCAACTCGATTGCCGAAATCACCGATTTTATTAGATAAAAACTGGGGTGATGAGCCACAAAAGTCCCTCAAGGACTGTGTTGGGGCGCAATTTTGACCAAAAGCGACCCCAAGCTTGGGCTGCCTGGGAATACTCGCTAAAAATTTTTTTGATTTTTTGGGAACTATTGGGGGAACTCAAAAGTCAGGTCAACGAGAGTATACTAAAACATTGCAACTCCTGTTCTGCCCGAACGGGCACGAACAGGAGTAGCAGGGCGATCGACAGTTGCCAAGGACTGCGGTGCAAATTCTCAATCTTGAGAGCATACTCCCATTAAAAATGGTCAGCGTGTATTTGCAGACTAATGTTTTAAAAATGACTAGCCGCACCCGAGCTAGGTATGGTAAACTCACAAACGTTTAAGTGGAATATTTTCGTGTTAGAGGAGGGAGTTGTGGAGTGGAGAGTCCAAAGCAGGAAAAAACCGATATTTGCTGCTATACGAATAAAGGATTGTACTCGCGCTCCGGGGCTCCCTGCTGACAAATTAAATTACATGACAGCTTATAGCAGCCGGGTCAATTAGGGTCTCAACCGATGTCCGGTTTCATTTATTGAATCCCTTTGGAGGGAAAAGTGTATTGTAGAAAAATGATTCATCTTTTAGGAGGAGTGTAAATGACACAGGTAACTAATCCAACAACGCCAGTAACTTCTAACCCGACAAGTGGTGGTGGTTCTAACATTATCGGCGCTCAAACCGATAACAGGTTGAACGGCACCCCACAAGCCGATATCATTCTGACTTTTGGCGGCAATGATGTCGTTGCTGGTGGCGGTGGTGACGACATCATTATTTCCGGTGGCGGCAATGACAGTATCGGCGGCGGCAGTGGCAACGACGCTATCTTTACAGGCACCGGTAACGATGCGGTCGATGGCGGCACTGGCGACGACCGGATCTTTGGCGGTAAAGGAAATGACGCCGTTACCGGTGGCGACGGCAATGACTTGGTTTCTGGCGACCAAGGCAACGACACCGTACTCGGCGGAAGTGGCAACGATACAGTCTTTGGCGGCCAGGGCAGCGATATCGTTAGCGGTGGCGACGGCAGCGACAGCCTCTACGGCGGTAAAGGCAACGATACAGTAGATGGCGGTGCTGGGAATGACTTTATCTCTGGCGACAGAGGTAGCGATGTCTTGACTGGCGGTGCCGGCAGCGACACCTTCTACTTCGCTGGTTTTGGCGGCGACTTCGGCGTAGACACGATCACTGACTTTATTCCAGCCGAAGATAAGATCGTATTGAAGTCAGGCGGTGTGTTGGGTGCTTTGGGCACAGGCTTGGATTCCAGCGAGTTTATCGTGGTTTCTAACTTCAACGCCAACAGCCCTGGAACTGCGAACAAGTTAGTTTACGACCCGCAAAACGGTATGTTGTACTTCAACGGTACCGGCGGAGTGCTAACTATTGCTCAGTTGCAAACTGGCCTGACAATTACCTCGAACAACTTAGAACTGTTCTAAAACAACTGGCAGTTGTGGGGCAGCACTGGATAACATCTGGGGCTGTTCTTACAACTGCCGATCGTGTTTTAAAGGATTTCAACCTCACTCTGCTACCAGCGGGGTGAGGTTTCAATTCTGGAATTGAAGTAGGGACTGTTAAAAAAAAATCGATCGCCAGTTATTGATGAAATTAATCGATCGCCCGATCGCCTAAAATATATACAAACTTTCAAATCATAATTTATAAGTTTTCCTGAAGCGGGGAAAAACCGCAACTGCCCAGAAGCAATGAGCACTGAAGCATACATCCGTCAAGCCCAAGTTTATTTGAAGCAGGGGAAGTTAACTGAGGCGATCGATATTTGCCATCAGGCGATCGAACTACAGCCATTTTCGCCGCTAGCTTACACAACTTTAGGCGAAATTCTCGAAGCGAGCGGAGACCCGACGGCGGCAAGAGATGCTTTTGTGCAAGCTTTGGAAATTTCGCCCCAGTTTGTTCTGGCTCATGCTTATTTGGGTCAACTTTACAACGAGTATTGCTGGTTGGATGAGGCGGCTTTTCATTACCGCAAAACTCTGGAGTTGAAGCCAGATTGGGCGGAAGTTCATTATAACTTGGGAAATATTTTTCACAAGCAGGGTAATTTGTTGGGCGCGATCGACTGTTACCGAAAGGCGATCGCCCTTCAACCCAATTATCTACTTGCTTACTACAATCTGGCTGTGGTTTTAGATGAAAATAATCAGCTTGCTGCGGCCATTGATACCTACCGTCAGACGATTGCCAAACAGCCGGATTATGTGGAAGCTTACAGCAATTTGGGCGTGATTTTGCTGAAGGACGATCGCCATGCTGAGGCGATCGAGATTTATCAACAAGCGATGCAGATTAAGCCGGATTGGGCGACGCTGCACAATAATTTGGGTCAAGCGTTGCAGGGCAAAAATCCCGATCGGGCGATCGCATCTTACCTCAAAGCTATTGAGTTGGAACCCGACATGGTTTTAGCCCACTACAATCTGGGGAAAGCTTGGCAATTGCAGGGGGAACATTCGGCGGCGGTTGCTTGTTTCGATCGGGTAATCGAACTAAATCCCCAACATATTTCGGGCTGTACGGATGCCGGATTTTCTTTGATGGTTTTGGGTCAAATTGCCGAAGCCATGCCTTATTTTCGGCAGGCGATAGCTCTGAAGCCTGATTTTGTTGAGGCTTACTGCCGTTTGGGAGAAATCCGGCAAACTGCTGCTGTAGAGGATGATGAGTTGTCAAGGGCGATCGCTGCGTGCGATCGATTTCTCGCAGCATTGATGGGAAGGAAGAAGGAAGAAGTCCGAGGGAAGAAGGAAGAAGTCCGAGGGAAGAAGGAAGAAGTCCGAGGGAAGAAGGAAGAAGGAAGATTAATTACCGATTCCCGATTACCGATTCCCGATTCCCAATTACCAATTGCTGAAATTTGCGATAATTTAGCAGCAATTTACCTGCATTTGGGCAACGCTTTAACAGAGTACGGCGGCGCTGAATCTGCCGCCACTTATTATCAAAAAGCTTTGCAAATTAATCCGAAAAATCCAGAACTTTACTGGCGGCTGGGCAATTGCTTGGTACAGCAAAAACGGCTGAATGCGGCCATTGCAGTTTACCACATGGCTTTGACGGTTCAACCAGCTCTACCGCAGGTTTATGTAGAGTTGGCAAAAGTCCTGGAAAAACAGGGGCGCTGGCAACGGGCGATCGACTATTATCAAAAAGTTTTAGAATTGCAAAGCTGCGGGTATACGCAACTATCGCAAACAGGGAACTCTCTGGCAATAGCAACAAATGCGATCGCACTTCCTCACGGTATTTATCTATCGACTTGGGATTGGTTGGTTAATGCCAAATTGGATGCTGGGAATTATGTAGAAATAGTTTGGGAAGCCCAGACAGCAAACGCCGAAGATCTGGCTAATTCCCAATTACCAATTGTTCATTCCCAATTAGCAAATTCCGATTGTGGCGGTTTGACTTGCGGGCTGTGTCTGCAGCGAATTTCTAAGTGGTTCGATCCGGTGCATCTCGGTTGGGGAGTTTGCCGTTTGTCTAACTCGAAACCGATACCTGTAGATGCGCCAAAAACTTTTGTGGCACAGATTCCCCACGGGCGAGTTTGGATTGTGCCCCAGCAAAATTATTGGCTGATTTCCAAGGCGATCGCTGTCATTACTCCCGATAATTATTTGTTGGCTGATGTGTCGAGAGATTATCCTGATTTGTTGCCGGGATGCGACAAGCATGATGTTAGAAAACACAGCGTTTTTGACTTAGAATCTTTTCCGCATTTAAAACAAATCGATGGCAGCGTAGCGGTGCTTTCTGGTTTGTCAGGAAATGTCTATTTTCACTGGATGGTGGACGTTTTGCCGCGAATTGAATTGCTGCGGCAAAGCGGTAGGGATTTGGCAGAGATTGATTGGTTTTTGGTGAACAGTTGCCAGCACCAATTTCAGCGGGAAAGTCTCGAAATTCTGGGCATTCCCGAGGAAAAGGTTTTGGAGAGCGATCGCCTGCCTCACATTCAAGCAACAGAGTTAATTGTACCTTCTTTTGCGGGATATTTGGGCTGGCCGCCTGGGTGGGCGATGGATTTTTTGAGGCGGGAGTTTCTCACGAAAATTATCCCAGGTTCGAGTTATCCAAAACGCATTTATATCAGCCGTCACAAAGCAAGGTATCGCCGAGTTTTGAACGAGGAAAATGTGGTTGAGATTTTGGAACAATATGGCTTTGTTTCTATCTTCCCTGAATCGATGTCTTTGGTAGAACAAATTGCTCATTTTGAGGCTGCTGATGTGATAGTTGCCGCCCACGGTAGCGGCTTAACTAATACGATTTTTTGTCGGCAGGGAACTAAAGTAATTGAGTTGGTGTCGCCTCACTATATCAGCCATTATTACTGGGGAATTAGTCAACATTTGAAGTTAAATCATTATTACTTGGCTGGCGAGGCTTTTGAATGCTATCCTATTAGACAGTTAATGTATCAAAATTCGCTGACTGAAGATATTTTGGTGAACTTGAGTTCGCTCAAAAAGATGGTTGAAGTGGTTGGTTTGGGTTAGCTGGCATTTGGAGTAAGTTTAATTATGCCCTCGATTGAGAAGATGGAAAAAGCAGCGGTTGATTTGAATCGGCAAGCAGAAATTCATTTAGCTGAAGGAAGATTGAATGAGGCGATTGCTGCTTGCGAGTCGGCGCTGAAAATTGAACCGAATTTGGCTGTTGCTTGTCAAACGCTGGGAAAGGTGATGCAGGTGCGAGGTGAAATTGAACAAGCTAAGCAGTGGTATGAATCGGCGCTGGATCGCAATCCAAATTTGCCGGAAGTTTACGCTAATTTAGGCATTTTGCATTCTCAACAAAAACAGTGGCAAAAGGCGATCGCCAGTTGTGAAAAAGCGATCGCCCTAGCACCCAATTTTGCTGCTGCTTACCGACAGTTAGCGAAAGTTTGGACGCAGTTGGAGAAGCGAGAAAAGGCGACTGAGTGTTGGTATCAAGCTTTTAAAATCGAGCCGAATTGGGCAACTGCTGACGAGTACGTTACCCTGGGAAATAGTTTAGTTGAATTGGGCAATTTTCCACAAGCGATCGAAAGTTATTCGCGGGCAATTGAGTTAAACCCGCAACTGGCAACAGCTTATCACAATTTGGGGGAAATGCTGGTAGGTCAGAAGCGGTGGGATGAGGCGATCGCCAATTACCGACAAGCCATTGCCATCAATCCAGATTCTTTTGAATCTTACCACAGTTTGGGTAAAACTTGGGCAGAGCGAGGAGAATGCGATCGGGCGATCGCCTGTTACCGCAAAAGCCTCGAAATCAATCCGAATTACGCCCGTGCTTACCTTGGTTTGGGCAATGTTTGGGCGCAGAAACGCGAGTTTGATGAAGCAATTAAATGTTACCGTCAGACTCTGGAAATTAATGATAATTTCTATTGGGCGCACAATTCTTTAGGCGAAGCTTTGGCTCAAAAACAACAGTGGGAAGAAGCTATTAGTTGTTACCGCCAAGCGATTGCTATCAATCCAGATATTCCTTGGTTTTACTGCAATTTGGGAATTGCTTTAACCTGCGAAAAATCCTGGGATGAAGCTGTTAGCGCTTACCTCCACGCCATTCAACTCGAACCCAATTTGACGGGAATTAATCAGAGATTGGGATATGTTTTGCGGCAGCGCAGCGAATCTGATTTAGATAGCACAATCACAGTTTACTGTCAAGATATTGAACAACTTGCTAGCGGGAAAATTTACCACAGATTGCTGGGAATTGAGTTAGATGGAGCGGAATTTTTTATAAATTTAGGCAACAGTTTAGCGAAACAGAAGCAGTTGGAAGGTGCGATCGTATTTTATAGCATGGCCATCAAAATCGATCCCAATGCTGCGGAAGTTGTCGCCAAACTTCAGGAAGTGCGGGCGAAACAACAGGAATTATACGCAGAAATCGCTGCTTACCGCCACCAAATCGCAATCGATCCGAGCAACTCTAAGGCTTACAATGATTTAGGCAATATTCTACCACAATTAGGGGAATTGGCCGAAGCAATTATTTGCCACCAAAAAGCCAGTGAATTGAGAGGTTGGCCGGAATGTGCGGCGAAAAATTATCAATTTACCCAAGATTGGTTTACCCACAATATTCCTATTTGGAAACGGCATTTGCAGCAGTTTACCGGAATTGCAGATTTTCAAGTTGTGGAAATCGGCAGTTTTCAGGGAATGTCGGCTTGCTGGCTGCTGGATAATATTTTAACTGATCCGACGGCAAAAATTACTTGTATTGATTTGTATTTTCAGCAACATTTTAAGGGTAATATTGCTCAAACAGGAGTTGCCGAGAAAGTAATTGAATTAGAAGGTTACTCTCAAGATCTGTTAATTAATTTAACTTCGGAATTTTACGATATTGCTTATGTTGACGGCTGTCACAAACCCACCAGCGCTTTGCAAGATGCGATTTTATCTTGGAGGTTAGTGAAAGTTGGCGGATTGATGATTTTTGACGATTACGAGTTTACTTTTCCCGATAGCCCGGAGCAAGATACTAAAATTGGAATCGATGTTTTTTTGGAGATGTTTGCAACTCAGTTAGAAGTAGTACACAAAGGCTATCAACTGATGGTCAAAAAAACTGACAATCAAAAATTGGGCGAAGAGCAAACTCTGTTGTCTCTGGGTTGGGAAAATTTGGGGGATATGGCGGCAAATGCGGGTTATTTGGATGAGGCGATCGCCCGCTATCAAACAGCTATCAAAATTAAGTCTGAGAATTACTTGACTCACCACAAGTTGGGTAAAGCTTTGCAAGCAAAAGATTTGTTTGAGGAAGCTGGGGCCGCTTACCGAATGGCGATCGCGCTTAACCCTAATTTTACTTGGGCTTACCACTTTCTGGGGGAAACTTTACAGGCGATCGAGCAATACAGCGAAGCCGCTGCTGCTTACCACAAAGCGATTGAATTAAATCCCGATTTTTGTTGGAGTTACAATAATTTAGGCGATGCGCTGATGGAGCTTTCTGAGTGGGAAGACGCGGCGGCGGCTTACCACAAGTTAGTTGAACTGAATCCCGATTTTTGTTGGTCTTACGAGAGATTAGGTAAGGCTTTGGTGGCGCTGGAAAATTGGGAAGAGGCGACGGCGGCTTACCGCAAAGCTATTGAATTAAATCCCGATGATTGTTGGCTGTACAATAGTTTGGGCGAAGTTCTAGAAAAACAAGAAAATTGGCCGGAAGCAGCGGTGGCTTTTGGCCGTGCTGCTGAGCTAGAACCCAATGAGAGTTGGCTGTACAAAAAGTTGGGCGATGCGCTGCGGAATCAAGGGGAATTGGAAAGGGCGATCGCCATTTACGAAAAAGGCATAAATCTCGATCCAAAATCTTGTTGGTGTTACGAAGGATTGGGTTTGAGTTTAATTGCTAAACAGCAGTGGGAACCTGCAATCACTAATTTAGTTCAAGCCCTGCAAATTCAACCCGATTTGTTTGAAGCTTACGATAATATAGGGTATGCTTTGGAACAACAAGGAGAAGTCGATGAGAGCGATCGGGCAAAATGCAGGCATCAAATCTTACCATTAACTGTTCTGCAAAAATACTGTAATTTTACAGAGGATTTGATAGTCGCCGCAGAGTCAAATCCGAACATCACCTGCATTGACATCTATCCAGCCGCTCAAATCAATTTATCAGCTTCCAAAACAACCCACAATAATCACATATTCTCGCCCAATAAATTTTATATCAAAAAAGCTTTCGTTGCCATACTGCCAAACGGACGAGCTTGGGCCGATGTCATTAATAGTGTGGCAATTACTTCAGATAATAAACTTGTTGTCGATGTTTCAACTGGTTCTCCTGAATTAATAGTAACTTCCGACAAATTACCTCCTGCGGAGCATATAGATGGAACTGTTGCTTTTTTGTCGGCTCGCTGGGGAGGAGCCGCTTATTTTCATTGGATGTTTGATGTCATTACCCGGTTTGAGCTTTTGCAGCGGAGCGGGTTAATAGAGAGTGTAGATAAATTTGTTGTGAATGCTGGCGATTATACTTATAAAACAGAAACTCTAAATACTTTAGGAATCCCTCAAGATAAAATTATAGAAAGTCACTGTTCCTTTCATGTAACAGCCGATAAGTTAATAGTTCCGTCAATTTGTGAAGATGGATCTGGAACCTCAAAATGGAAGTGTGAATATCTCAAACAGTCATTTTTAAACCCAAAAGTACCGCTAAAAACCGAATATTCAGAACGAATTTATATCAGTCGCGAACAAGCATCCTATCGACGAATTGTCAACGAAGAAGAAGTAGTTAATTACTTACAAAAATTGGGGTTTCGCAGTGTCAAGCTGGAAACGATGTCGGTAGCCGAACAAGCATCGTGTCTGGCTGCTGCTAAAGTAGTTGTCGCACCTCACGGAGCAGGATTGACTAATCTAGTTTTCTGCTCTCCGGGAACTAAGGTAATTGAGATCTTTTCTCCAATTTATGTGCCAACTTGTTATTGGACTATTAGCAATTTGTGCGAGTTGGAACATTACTATTTAATTGGGGATTTGTTTGATGATGGAATAACTAAAAATCCCATACATCAAAATATGCAGTTGGATTTGAACTCGCTGGAAAAGTTAATGAATTTTGCAGGAGTTTTGCATGAATAATGAGTACCATAATTTGGGTAATTCCCTGCAAGAAAGCGGTCGGTTTGATGAGGCTGTTGCTGCTTACAAACAAGCTGTTGAGTTAAACCCGGATTTTTCGTGGTCTTATCACAGTTTGGGCGATGTTTTGCTGAAACTCGAACAATGGGAGGATGCTGTCTGCGCGTACAAAAAAGCTGTTGAGTTAAATCCTGATTTTTCTTGGTCTTATCACAATCTGGGCGATGCTTTGCTGAAACTTCGGCGATGGGAAGAGGCTGCTGCGGCTTACCTCTGCGAGATTGCTCTCAACTCGGATTTTGCTTGGTCTTTTTGCAATTTGGGCGATGCTTTAACTAAACTCAAACAGTGGGATGAAGCTATTGCTGCGTATTTGAAAGCTGTGGAAATTGACGGAAATTTGCCGGGAATTTACGATAAGTTGGGATTTGTTCTCGGACAAACAGAGTCTGATTTACAGTCGGTGTTAGAAAAATGTCAATTGCAAGTTACACCGGAAAATTGGAAGTTTTATTTGCAGTTAGGAAAAAATTTAGGAAAGTACGATCGCCCAAAAAACGCAATTATTTTTTACCAACTTCTCTTGACATCCGCTCCGAGTTGTGCAGAACTGTCAGCGGAATTAGAGGAGTTGTTGCAGCAGCAAGAAAAGTACGTTAGCACTTTAGCCTCCGCCCGCGCCCAAGTCGCCCAAAAACCCGATGATTGCTGGTCTTATTACAATTTGGGTGCTGTTTTGAGCCAGCAAAAATATGGGGAGGAAGCGGCTGCGACATTTTTGCAAGCAATCCAAATAAATCCCGATAATCCTTGGTGGTTTTATTACAATTTATGGGAAGTTTTGGTTGAGCAAAACAAGCTGGATGAAGTTGAGAAGTTGTGCCGCGAAGTTCTGGAAGCTCAACCGGAGCCTTTTTGGCCTTATTTGAATTTGGGGGAAGTTTTGACTAGGCAAGGCAAAATTGCTGAGGCGATTCGTTGCTATCAAACTGTTAGTTACAAACAAAGTTTGGCATCTATTATCAGTAAGAGGACAGGCAAGATGCCTGTTCCACAAGATACAGATACAGGCAAGATGCCTGTTCCACAAGATACAGATACAGGCAAGATGCCTGTTCCACAAGATACAGATACAGGCAAGAT
>NZ_JAUBPP010000029.1:0-18260 GCF_036700765.1 Microcoleus sp. S1D4 | reverse complement strand
GCCTGTTCCACAAAATTGGAACTTAAAATCTGTGAAAGTTCCTAATTTTATAATTATTGGTTCTCAGCGGTGCGGCACGACTTCTCTGTACACTTATTTAGCTCACCACCCGCAAATTTTGACTCCGATTAAAAAGGAGATGGATTTTTTTTCGTGGCACTTTGATAGAGGAATTGATTGGTATTTGGCTCATTTTCCCCCAATGCTGGAGGGAGAGCAATTTGTAACGGGTGAGGCTAGTCCCAGTTACTTTGACTGTCGGGAAGCGCCGAAACGTCTCTACAGCGCATTTCCAGAGGCTAAGCTGATTGTGCTGTTGCGAAATCCGGTCGATCGCGCGATTTCTCATTTCTACCGCTTAAAGGGCTTGAATTGGGAAGGGCGATCGCTCGATCGGGCAATTAGCGATGAATTTGAACGGTTGAACCAAAACCCAGAATACATCATCGGCGAAGAACCGGGGAATTATTTAGCTCGCGGTAGGTATATAGAATTTATTAAAAATTGGCTGGCTTTCTTTCCCAGAGAACAGTTGTTAATTTTGAAAAGTGAAGATTTTTATGCCGGTGCAGCGGCGACTGTTCAGCAAGTTTTAGAATTTTTAGATTTGCCGGAATATCAATTACCTGAATATCAAAATGCTAATCCTGGTTTTTATCCGCGAGTAAATGAGTCGGTTCGCTGCTGCTTGAGCGATTATTTTAAACCTTACAATCAGGAATTAGAGGAGTATTTGGGGAGAAAGTTTGATTGGGAATAAGATAACACGGCGGTTGAAACCGCGTGGATACGAACAAAACCTGCCGACGCCGGTTGAATAAAAGGTGATTAAAGTTCGGTTATTCTCTTTACACTGCGTCCCGCTGACGAAAGTTTGTGTAAACCTGGTTTCAACCGCCGTCTGCTAAAATTAGAACAACTTGTAATGAGGTAATACTAATGCTGACAATCGAGCTAGATACATTACTTAAAGAACAAGCACTCCAACGCCAAGATCCCGAAGAGCGCTACATCACGGATACGGTGAACTGGGAAGAATACGAGACACTGGTACATCGGATTGGAGATGCTGCGGGATATCGAGTTACTTATTTAGATGGAGTTTTAGAAATTATGTCACCTTCTCGCCGCCATGAAAGTCGCAAAACTAGCATTGGAGATCTGCTACTTATTTATTTTGTAGAAGCTGATATTGAATATTTCCCTTTTGGCTCTACAACTCTGCGGCAAGAGGAAAAAAGTGGCGGTACGGAACCGGATGAAGCTTACTGTATTGGCACAGATAAAGAATTTCCCGACTTGGTAATTGAAGTGATTGTTACCAGTGGCAGCATCAATAAACTAGAACTCTATAGAAGGTTGAATGTGCGAGAGGTTTGGTTCTGGCGAAATGAGAGATTTTCGATCTACCATTTGCGAGAAGAGATTCCGGTTGAGTTTGTGTCAAACTGCGGTTATGAATTAATCACAAACAGCGAATTGCTACCGGAACTTGATATCGAGCTGTTGACAGAATGTGTCAAAAATCCTCATCCGCTAGCAGCAGCAAAGGCATGGAGACAGAATTTGCGTTAGCGAAGCTTGCAGCTATGGGATCGCCCTAAACAGCAAGTTTTAAATCTGCTCGATCGCCAAGCTGTCGCAAAGACGAGCAACTGACTCGCGCGCAGCAGTCCCAAGAAAAAACCCGCCCCCCATTGACAAGTCATACTCGTTATGAGTACGCTATAATGAACGAAGGAATTTAACCCAAATACTCAAGGATTCAAAATTATGCTGCCTAACAAAGAAGGTCAAAGAGTACCCAAAGTCACCTTTCGCACTCGCAAAGACAACGAATGGGTGGATGTCACCACCGATGAATTGTTTGCAGGCAAAACCGTAGCTGTGTTTTCCCTACCGGGAGCATTTACTCCCACTTGTTCCTCAACACACCTCCCTGGCTACAACGAATTGGCGAAGGTTTTCAAAGAAAATGGCGTAAATGAAATCGTTTGTATGTCCGTCAATGACACCTTTGTGATGAACGAATGGGCAAAAGATCAAGAAGCAAACAATGTGACGTTAATTCCCGACGGTAACGGTGAGTTTACTGAAGGCATGGGAATGCTGGTAGATAAAACAGATTTAGGCTTTGGAAAGCGGTCTTGGCGCTATTCGATGCTGGTCAAAGATGGTTTGGTTGAGAAAATGTTTATTGAACCGGAGGAACCGGGCGATCCTTTCAAGGTGTCCGATGCTGAGACGATGCTCAAGTACATCAACTCTTCAGCAACCAAGCCCAAGGTGGTTTCAGTGTTTACAAAAGTAGGCTGTCCCTTCTGCGCTAAGGCTAAGGCCATGCTGACTGAAAAGGGCTTGGATTATGAAGAAATCGTCCTGGGCCAGGACATCACAACCCGATCGCTCCGGGCCGTTACTGGTGCTACAACAGTGCCACAAGTATTTATCGACGGCAAGTTGATCGGCGATTCCGAAGCCCTAGAATCTTACTTGGCAGTGGCTTAGTGAGTTAAAAAACAACGGCTGCGGGTGTGTGCTGCACACCCTACAACGGCTGCGGGTGTGCAGTAGACACCCGCAGCCGTATTTAGTCCGATCGAGTTTTCGGAGTCAAAAGTTCGATCGCGCTATCGATCGCTTCTCGTGCAACAATTATGGTTGAAACAATATTAAAAAAATCAAAAATGGGAGTTAACGATCGTGGATTTGAGTCTAGTAGCGTCAAACATTTTAAATCCACCAGTATTAGCTTTTTTCATGGGAATGGCAGCAATTTTTCTCAAATCTGATTTAGAATTTCCCGCACCCATCCCCAAACTGTTTTCGCTGTACCTGCTGTTTGCGATCGGATTTAAAGGAGGCGTCGAACTTTCCAAAAGCGGAATTGACCAGCAAGTCGCCCTGACAATTTTGGCAGCGATGCTGATGTCTGCCCTAGTACCAGTTTATACTTTCTTTATACTGAGAATCAAACTCGATGCCTACAATGCAGCGGCGATCGCAGCCACCTACGGTTCCATCAGCGCCGTCACCTTTATCACCGCAACCTCCTTCCTCACAGGACAGGGGATCGACTTTGACGGTTACATGGTAGCAGCGCTAGCATTAATGGAATCCCCAGCAATTATCGTCGGTCTAATTCTCGTCAGCGTATTCGGCGGACAAGAAGAAAAACGCGATATAGTTTGGTCAGAAGTGCTCAAAGAAGCCTTCCTAAACAGTTCAGTATTTCTGCTAATTGGCAGCCTCATCATGGGGATACTGACTGGAGAGCACGGTTGGGAAGTTTTAAGTCCCTTTACTCAAGATTTGTTTTATGGCGTTCTGACTTTTTTCTTGCTAGACATGGGCCTGGTTGCTGCTAGCAGAATTCAAGATTTGCAAGATGCAGGAATTTTTCTGATCGGCTTTGCAATCCTCATTCCCATAGTTAACGCAGCCATTGGTTTAGTGATAGCCAAAATAATCGGAATGCCGGAAGGAGATAGCCTGCTGTTTGCCGTATTGTGCGCGAGTGCTTCTTACATCGCAGTACCGGCAGCAATGCGGCTGACGGTTCCCGAAGCTAACCCGAGCCTTTACATTTCAACAGCCTTAGCAGTGACGTTTCCGTTTAACATCATTGTAGGCATTCCCACGTATCTATACGCAATCAATATATTTTGGAGGTGAACCGATGGAGACAGTTAAAAGGATAGAAATTATTGCGAACTCGGTAGAACTTCCAAAGATTTTAGACGGTTTAGAAAAAGCTGGTGTCCCCGGTTATTCAGTGATTCGCGGTGTCGCAGGCAAAAGCACCAGGGGTACTCGATCGCGCGATTTAGCAATGACAATGCTGGATAATATTTACGTACTGGCTTTTTGCGAACCCGATCGAATATCGGCAGTTGCAGAACATATTAGACCCGTGCTAAATAAGTTTGGAGGGTCGTGTTTTATTTCGGATGCGGTGGAATTGCTAACCACTAAGTGCGTTGGGTAGCGATTAGTCATTATAGCCTTTCTCTAAAAGGTGAGGTACCAGTTTTGCCATAAAAAGCTTGACACTGTATGGTTTGCAGCATACCTCGGCATACCTCATCTTTCGCTTGAAAGGCTATAGTCATGATAGATTTTAGAGACATCAGATACACTGCACACTAAAATTATCTTTCGGTCATTATTAGGATCAATCATTCTGTAGCTGTCTCTGAAATCACGAACAATCTACAGGCAAAACCCGCCCGCACCCAACTATCAAATATTCTGCGACTTACAAAAAAAACTCACGCAACATACAATTTCTGTACTCTGTTAAGATCGCTCAATATCTTGACAAACCGCCCGATCCATGCAAACTTTCAAAAAATCAACCAGACCTTTCAACTCTCAAGATACATATCCCTGTCCCGTCTGTCGCACCGGTGAAATTGCTACGATGCCGATGATGGAAGCCCTAGCTTGCAACTTCTGCCAGCACATTTTTACCGCCAGCGAAGAAAGGCAATCGCTCCAAATGGCCGATCGCCAGCCGCCCGTAATTTGGCACTGGAACGGCAAAAAATGGATAGGATCACACCTCGAAGGCGTAGAATTCGGATGGCCTTATTTTGCCGCAGCGATCGGTCTCATCTTCCTTCCCACCACCTTGCTCGGACTTTCAGCTTACTACTTTCCCCCGGTTCCCGGCAGCCGCTTGTCGTGGCTGCCCGCAGCTTGGACTGGTTTAGCCTTTTTGTCCCATTTAGGCATAGTGCTGTGGTTGGTAGGCGAATTTTATCAATTCCCCGCGGCCACTTACTTGAGAGCTTGGGGGCGCAGGATTCGCAGGCGCTAGCTGGCTGGTGTCAGACGGTTGAGGGCCGCGCACCGAGATTTATTTCGGTAAAATTTAAGTAAAATTGGAGGCGATCGCAAAAGTCAATTCCAAATCAGCACCACTAAAGCTATAATCATTAGCTATTCTAAATACTCAGATACGAGCGCATAGCGATTTGTAAGGAGAGCGATGAACATACTTGGAATCTCGGCGTACTACCATGACAGCGCCGCAGCCTTAATTTGCGATGGAGAAATTATCGCCGCAGCGCAGGAAGAAAGATTTTCCCGCAAAAAGCACGACGCCAGATTTCCCAAGAATGCGATCGCCTATTGCCTAAAAGAAGCGAACATAGAATTACGGGAAGTCGATCGCATAGTCTTTTACGACAAACCATTAGTCAAATTCGAGCGCCTTCTCGAAACCTACTTAGCCTACGCACCCCAAGGTTTTCGCTCTTTCCTAACCGCCATGCCCATATGGCTGAAAGAAAAGCTTTACCTCAAAACCATGCTCAAAAGAGATCTCG
The DNA here is from genome assembly GCF_036700765.1 of Microcoleus sp. S1D4. Classification (NCBI taxonomy): domain Bacteria; kingdom Bacillati; phylum Cyanobacteriota; class Cyanophyceae; order Oscillatoriales; family Microcoleaceae; genus Microcoleus; species Microcoleus sp. S1D4. The sequence continues at coordinate 12,927 of NZ_JAUBPP010000029.1, read as the reverse complement.
CAGAAATAGGCAACTGCAAAACCAATAAACTGCCATCTCTGCTATTTACCGAGCACCACCAATCCCACGCAGCCTCAGCATTTTTCCCCAGCCCGTTTCAAAAAGCCGCCGTTTTGTGCCTCGATGGCGTAGGCGAGTGGGCAACAACCTCGGTTTGGTTGGGAGACGGCAACCAACTAACACCTCAGTGGGAAATCGATTTTCCCCACTCCCTAGGTTTGCTTTATTCAGCTTTCACCTACTACACAGGCTTTAAAGTAAACTCTGGCGAATACAAACTCATGGGTTTAGCGCCCTACGGCGAACCCAAGTATGTAGACAAAATTCTCACCCATTTGATGGATCTCAAAGATGACGGAACTTTCCGTTTAAACATGGATTATTTCAACTACACAGTTGGCTTAACCATGACAAATAAGAAGTTTGACGAACTGTTTGAAGGGCCGCCGCGTCAAGGTGAAGGACAACTGACTCAGCGGGAAATGGACATTGCAGCTTCCATTCAAGTTGTTACCGAAGAAGTTGTTTTGCGGCTTTGCAGAACAGTTAAAAAAGAATTGGATGTCGATTATCTTTGTCTCGCGGGCGGCGTTGCTCTCAACTGCGTTGCTAACGGCAGACTTTTGCGGGAAAATATTTTCAAAGATATTTGGATTCAACCAGCAGCGGGAGATGCTGGCGGTGCTTTGGGCGCGGCTTTGGCGATTTGGTATCAGTATTGCGAACAAACTCGTACTGTGGGCGACGAGTTACTCGCAGTAAATAATAATATTAAGCCGGAGAGGACTGAAGTCTTTACTACCAGTGGGGAGGAGAGGACTGAAGTCCTCACTACAAGCCAAGCTGTCGCAACAGTGGCGAAGTCGGTGGCTCATTTAACTTGTCACGACAAAATGCGCGGTTCCTATTTGGGGCCAAGGTTTACTGACGCAGAAATTCTTGAATATTTAGATGCTGTCAAAGCTAGTTATCACCGATTGGACGATGCCGAATTGATGCCGCAGTTGGCGGAAATTTTGGCACAGGGAAATGTCGTTGGATGGTTCCAAGGGCGGATGGAATTTGGGCCGCGAGCTCTGGGCGGGCGATCGATTATTGGCGATCCACGCAATGCTAAAATGCAGTCTGTGATGAACCTGAAAATTAAATATCGGGAATCATTTCGACCTTTTGCACCATCAATTTTAGCCGAAAGAGTTGCGGATTATTTCGAGATTGACCACTCTAGCCCTTATATGCTATTAGTAGCACCGGTCAAAGCCAGTCTCCGCATTCCCATGACTCCCGAACAAGAGCAGTTGTTTGGCATTGAAAAGCTCAACATTCCGCGATCGGAAATTCCGTCTGTTACCCACGTCGATTACTCGGCTCGCATCCAAACAGTTCACAAAGAAACCAATCCTCGGTACTATGACTTAATCAGTCATTTTGAAGAGCGATCGGGCTGTTCGATTCTGGTAAATACTTCCTTCAACGTCCGAGGCGAACCCATTGTTTGCACCCCCGAAGATGCTTACCGCTGTTTCATGCGAACCGAAATGGACTATCTGGTTTTAGAGAATTACTTGATTCCTAAATCAGAACAAATTCCTTGGAAACAAGATGATGCTTGGAAAAATGAATTTGAACTAGATTAGTCAGTTAACAGTTGGCAGTTGACAGTTGACAGTTGACAGTTTAACTGGTTCCCCGGCTCTGCCTGGGAACCGATATCACTCTTGCTCTGCCTCGCTTGCTTACGGAGTCAAATTCGAGGCAGAGCCTCCGGATCTGCGTTACCAGGCTCTGCCTGGTAACGAGCATTCTTCCATCTTCCATCTTCCTGATGACGTTGTACGGAAAGCTCGGAGGCGACAGCAAAACATGACGTTGGACTAATGACTTCTTCTCTCTTCCCTCTTCCCTCTTCCTTCTTCCCTCTTCCTTCTTCCTTCAACATGAGCGACGAAATTAAAAAACTCGACAAAAAAGGCCTGCGCGATTTCGGGCTGCTAATTGGCGGCTTAATTGCCCTGCTGTTCGGTTTAGCAGTACCTTTACTGCGGCGGCATTCTATACCTTGGTGGCCCTGGGCTGTCGGTGCAGTGCTAGTCGCGCTAGCATTGGTTGCACCAAAATCCCTGAATCCCGTTTATCACGCATGGATGCGGTTTGGACTGCTCCTCAACAAGATCGAAACGCCGATCGTCCTAGGGATAGTTTTTTACCTGATAGTTTGGCCGATGGGAGTGATCAAAAACCTGTTTGGCGAAGATGCAATGCGGCGCAAACTAAATCCGAAAATGGATACCTACCGCATCCCAAGTAAAGCAAGAACCAAAGTTAGTATGGAGCGTCCTTTCTAAGTGTTTGAAGCAACTTTAGACTTTCTCAAAGATTTGTGGGCGTTTATGAGAGAACGCAAAAAATATTGGCTGATACCCTTAATTGTGACTTTAGTATTTTTGGGAGCTTTGATTGTATTGAGTCATGGTTCTGTGATTGCTCCGTTTATTTACACGCTGTTTTGAAAGAATGAGCAAATTGAAAAATTTGGGTGTCAACTTAGGTTTGATACTCGGTAGTTTATTCATGGGGGTGGTAATTGGTGAAGTTGGATTGCGAGTTGCAGGAGTTGAGGGCTACCCCAAAATTGGAGCTTTCGCAGACTCCGCGCCAACTCGTTTCCACACTGCCGATCCCGATTTGGGCTGGAAGCTTAAACCAGGTGTATCCGGGGAGTGGAAGGGCGAAGGTGAGAGTTTTGTGCAGGTGAATAGTGAGGGTTTGCGCGATCGCGAACACACAAAAGCCAAACCTCCCAATACCCTCAGAATCGCAGTTTTGGGCGATTCTTTCACCGAAGCAATTCACGTACCAGTCGAACAAACTTTCTGGTCGAAATTGGAACGAAAGCTAGGCAACTGCGAAGCTGTTAAGGGACGCAAAAATGTTGAAGTTATCAATTTCGGCGTGCAGGGTTACGGTAATGCTCAAGAATTGATAATGCTGCGAAAAAAAGTGTGGGATTACAATCCTGATATTGTAATTCTTGCATTTTTTATGGGCAACGATGTAATTAACAATTCCCCCAAACTAGAATACGACCACTATCGACCATTTTTTGCGTATAATGCTAGCGGCAAGTTAGTACCGGATATGTCTTTTCGCAATTTAGCACCGATCGACCGCAACGCAAGAGCAGTTTCATTCGTAGACAAATTGCCCAGTTTTCTGGTCAACAATTCGCGCATTTTGCAAGTCATCAAAAAAATTGACATAGACCAGAAAAAGCTGCAGTTATCGGCAGATTTTTCCGGTTTGAGTACCAAAAACTTCATTCCACCTCAAGATGCAGCTTGGCAAGATGCCTGGAAGGTAACAGAAGGTTTGATTGTGGAGATTCGCAATGAAGTCGTGCAGAAAAATGCTGATTTCTTACTTGTGACGATCGGCGATCCGATACAAGTTGAACGGGATGCCCAGAGACGAAAAAATTTTATGAGAAAAAACAAAATTCAGGATTTGTTTTATCCCGATAAGCGGCTAAAAAAATTGGGCGCGCGCGAAGGTTTTCGGGTACTGAATTTATCCGAACAGTTTCAAGGTTATACTGAAAAATTTCAAGTGTGCGCCCACGGTTTTGAGAATTCTGTACCCTGTGGGGGTCACTGGAATGAACTCGGACACAGGCTTGCTAGTATTTTGATTGCTCGCAATTTGTGCGAAAACTTGAAGCAGTCTCAAGCCCCCAAAAAACAACCGTAATCAGTCAAATTACATGAAAGACTCAACTTCGTTCAAAAAAGGCAAAAATATATTAACTTTAATCGCTGTTAATTTGGCGATCGCTTTTATTTGTCTGGAAGCTTTGTCGCTAGCTTTTTATTTTGTAAATCAAAAACAGTTTTTTTATACCAGAACCAAAGGCAAAGAAAAAGTAGCAGAAGATATTGAAAGGCTCGGAATTAGACTAGATGAATCTATCGTAGAAAGACTGCACCCGTTTTTTGGCTACGTACTCAAACAAGGTGCTTTTCCCAATGAAAAATTAAAATTAAAAGTCAACAAAGAAGGCTTTTATTCTCTCTACGAATATCCGTTTATTAAAACTAATAAGAATCAATTGATTGTAGGAATTTTCGGCGGTTCTGTTGCTAACAACTTTGCCGTAAATGAATACGTCACCAAAAGATTTTCTCAAAAGTTAAAGAGTTATCCAGAATTCGCCAACAAAGAAATTATAGTTTTAAATTTCTGTAACGGCGGCTACAAACAACCCCAACAATTATTAATTTTAAATTACTTTCTAGCCTTGGGTCAAGATTTAGATTTAGTCGTCAATATTGACGGTTTTAACGAAGTAGCACTGTCAAATTTAAACAACAAAGCCGGATTAGAAATAGGAATGCCCAGCGTTCAACACGTCAAGCCGCTGACGAGTTTAGCCAACAACAACTTGTCGCCGGAAGCGATGAGTTCGATCGTGCAAATTAGCGAAACTAAAAAACAGTTGAAAGCAGGTATTGACAAATTGCAAACTTGTCAGCTTGCTTTGTGTCACGCTATTACCTCGCTGAGAGTGAAACAATTAGTCAACAATTACCAGAAAGCCCTTGTCAAGTATGACCGGCAAGTCAAACAATCCAACCAAAACACGGAAAATAGCGGTATAGTATACCTTCCCAAAGCTGACTTTGTTTTGCCGGATGCTGCTGCTTTTAATGAAGTAGCATCGATTTGGTACGAATCGTCGATCGCGATGAATCAAATTTTGTCAAGTAGAAAAATTAAGTATTTTCACTTTATTCAGCCCAACCAATATTATCAAACTAAACGAATCTTTACCGCCAAGGAGGACGAAATTGCGATCGACAAGAATAGTCCTTACATTGAAGGGGTGAAAAAAGGTTATCCCGTACTGTTGTCTAAAGTCGATGATTTGCAAAAAGCTGGGGTTAATGTTTTTAACGCCGTGAATATTTTGGACAATACCAAAGAAACAGTTTACAAAGATGGCTGCTGCCACTACAATTCAGTAGGAGAGGAAGTATTGGCAGACTATGTTTCCAGCTCAATGATTAAAGTAGTAAGAGAGTCAAAATAGATATTTATGAAAAATTTTAAGTCGATTAAAAAAATCCCAGAAATCCTCAAAATTGCTGCGATTAACTTGGCGTTTTTACTTGTTTTCGTGGAACTCGGTTCGCTGGGATGGTATTTTCTCAAGCACAAGCAATTTTTCTATACTAGATCGAATGTGCAAGATAAGTCGGCTTTAGGAATCAATTTAGAAGGAGTGCGGCTGAATCAGTCTATTATAGTCAGGCTGCATCCTTTTTTTGGATTTATTGAAAAACCTGGCCCCGATTTTCGCCCCGGTTTTAAAGTTAACAATTACGGGTTTATGTCTCCCTATGATTATCCGTTCAAAAAAACCAAGCCCAATCAATTTATCATTGGAGTTTTTGGCGGTTCTGTGGCTTCTAATTATGGAATATTTGAAGTTCAAAATAAAATTTTACCTCAATACCTCAAGCAACTTCCTGGTTTAAAGGATAAAGAATTTGTAATTTTGTCTTTTGCTACTGGAGGCTACAAACAGCCCCAACAGTTATTAATTTTAAACTATTTTTTATCCTTAGGTCAAGAATTAGATATGGTGGTCAATATAGATGGTTTTAATGAAGTAGCACTTTCTAATCTCAACAATAAAAATAAAATAGATTTGGCGATGCCAAGCATTCAGCATATTCTGCCGCTGACTAATTTAGCGAATAATAGCCTTTCTTTAAAAGCTATGAAAGCAAGTGTCAGAATTCAAGAAACTAAAACTAAGATTAATGAGGGGCTGGAAACTTTGCAGCACTGCTCTTTCGCGGCGTGCGATGCTTTGACTTCTGTTTACGTTCAAAATTTAGTTAACAATTATCGTAAAGATGTGATTGCGTTTGACAAAAAACAAACTCAACCACAAAAAAATGGTGATAACGTTATTTATATCAATAAAAATAATTCTGTTTTAAGCGATTCAGTAGCTTTTGAAGAAATTGCATCGCAGTGGGTAAAAAGTTCAATTTTTATGCACAAAGTGCTGTCGGCTAGCAATGTGCCGTATTTTCATGTTCTCCAGCCCAATCAATATTATCAGACGAAAAGGGTGTTTGGTGAAGCTGAAAAGCAGATTGCTTTTAACAAGGATACTCCTTATGCTAAGGCTGTGGAAATTGGCTATCCGGTTCTTTTGAGTAAGTTTCCTAATTTACAAAAAAATAATATCACTATTTTCAATGGGGTCAAGGTGTTCGACAAGACTAAAGATGTTGTTTATGTAGATAGCTGCTGTCATTACAATCAAGCTGGACAGGCGATATTTAGCAATTATGTGGGCCGTTCTATTCTGGAATATTTGCAGAAAAATGAGGCTAGGAGTAAGAAGAAGTAGGTTGACAAAATTATATCAAATCCGGCTTACATAGATAGCCCGATAATTTACATTATGTATCGCAAAATAACCCTGATGAGGTTTGTAGTGAGGACTTGAGTCCTCAGAAATTGATCGGGACTAAAGTCCTCACTACGAACCTATTTTACCGCCGATCGCAAATTTTAGGTATTTGCTTCGGTTTTAGATCGATCGCCCACAGAGTCGATCGGCATTACCAATATCTTATCAACTCGGTTGCCGTCCATATCCACGACTTCGACTCGCAAACCGTTCCACTCAAAATGCTCCGCTGCTGTCGGAATTTTCCCCAAATTTGTAATCACAAAACCGCCCATTGTGTGGTAGCTACCCCTATTTTCTGACGATATTTCATCAATTCCAAATAATTCAAAGAAATCTTCAACCGGGAGCATTCCGTCTAACAGCCAAGAACCGTCCTCGCGCTGGACTGCTTGGGGTTCGTCGGCATCTTCTATTGAAGGAAAGTCGCCAACGAGTTCGACTAAAATGTCGTTAACTGTCACTAATCCTTGAATGACTCCGTATTCGTCAACCACTAAGGCAATTTGATTACTAGATTGCTTGAAAAGCTCTAATACTTTTAAACCGCGCGTGCTTTCAGGTACAAATAAAGGCCTGCGTAAAGAAGCACTTAAATCGAGGGGTTGACCGGTCAAAGTGCGAGACAGCATATCGGTAACGTGTACTAAACCGACAACATTATCGAGTCCGCCCTGACAAACAGGAAACCGAGAATGACCGCTGCCGAGCATTTTTTGGCGGTTTTCTTCTACTGAGTCGTCGAGGTCGAGCCAAGTAAGATCGGGTCGCGGAGTCATTAAGGCGCTGACTCGCCGATCGCCCAAACGAAAGACTCTTTCTACCATGTCTTGTTCGGCTTCTTCAAAGGTTCCGGCCTCGGTGCCTTGCTCTATTAAAACTTTGATTTCTTCCTCTGTAACTTGCGGTTCTGTTGAAGGCACAATCCCCATAATCCGCAAGATTAAGTCAGTGGAATAACTTAAAACATAAACGGCGGGAGCGCCAATTTTGGACAGCATTCGCATCGGAATAGCGACACTGGAGGCGATCGGCTCAGGGTTGTTGAGGGCGAGGCGCTTCGGCACGAGTTCGCCAATAATTATGGTGAGATAAGTTATGGTTAAAATTGCGATGACTGAGGCGATCGCCCCTGAGTAGGGTTCCAAAGCCGGAATCAAGCGCAACAGAGGCTCTACTCTTTTAGCAATCGTCGTTTCTCCGAAAGCGCCGGACAGGATAGCCAGCAGCGTAATCCCGATTTGAACAGTCGGCAAGAACTGATTGGGGGCATTAGCCAGATCCAGCGCTACACGGGCATTGAGCGAACCCTGGTTTGCCATCTGTTGCAGTCTCACCTTCCGTACTGAGATGATGGCCATCTCTGACATCACAAACACGCCATTGAGGAAAACCAGCAGGAGAACAATCAGAAGGTCGGTACTTGGGGACATTTCTCAAATTATCGGTGGTAAAGGCGAAGCGCACTGCCCGGTTAGTCGATTTTAGATTTTAGATTTTAGATTTTAGATTTTAGATTGACTCCGCAGCCAGTATCTGGGGGATTTCCCTAATGTCTAAAATTTTTCGATCTTCACAACTTGAGTACGTGGCAGGGTATCCGTCTTTGGGTGCAGTCACAGGAGAGGTTTGGAAGCGGTCAATCTCGATCGCAAAATCGAAATTTTTTCTAAACCTGGCCCTATATTAACGGAACTGGCTCGATCGCGATCGCAAGTTCGAGATTTTTATAGAAAGCCTCTAGCAGAAATCTACCTGTAGTTGAGTGGCACTGCCAACAGCCGATCGCCACAATGATAGATGTTTGTCGTACAATCGAACTTACTTAGCAGGCCGCGGGGAAGAGCCTTCGCCCATCGGGGATTAAAATTAACAACCCATGACTTTCTCTTCAATAATTCGTACTTTGGGGCGATCGCCCCTAGCAACAGAACTTCTCAACAAGCTCAAACGGCATCACTGCTTGCAACTGGCAGGTCTAGCCCGCTTACCCAAAGGTTTGGTAGCTTCCGCCCTCGCCCAGGAAGAAGGGCGAAACCTGTTGGTTGTGACAGCAACCCTGGAAGAAGCAGGGCGCTGGGTAGCCTCTCTAGAGGCGATGGGCTGGCAAACCGTACATTTTTACCCGACTTCCGAGGCTTCTCCCTACGAGCTATCCTACTCCGACGAGAACGAAATGACCTGGGGACAAATGCAGGTGCTGGCGGATTTGGTGGACAAGCAAGAAAAAACCGCCAATCAGTCGAAGCCGATCGCCATTGTCGCCACAGAAAGAGCCCTGCAGCCTCATTTGCCACCTCGAAGTGCTTTTGAACCCTACTGTCTGACGCTGAAGCGAGGCGAAGTTCAAGACTCCAAGATACTTGACCGCCAACTGGCCTCGATGGGATACGATCGGGTGAATTTGGTAGAAATGGAGGGCCAGTGGAGCCGCCGGGGCGATATTGTCGATGTGTTTCCGGTGGCGGCGGAGTTGCCGGTGCGGCTGGAATGGTTCGGGGATAATTTGGAACAACTGCGCGAGTTCGATCCCTCGAACCAGCGATCGCTCGATAAGGTCGATCGATTAGTTTTAACTCCTACTAATTTTAACACAATTATTAAAGCAGTTTTAGCTGAAAAAACTCTTGACAAAATCAACAAATTAGGATCGAGTGACACAGAAAATGAATCTGAAAAATTTGTCCACAGGCTGTTGGGTTTAGCCTTCGAGAAACCCGCGTCTTTGTTGGATTATTTGCCGGAAAATACCTTAGTTGTAGTTGACGAAACGCAAGGATGCGAAGGTCACAGCGACCGCTGGTTCGAGAATGCACAGGAACAATGGGAAAGTTGCAATCGGGAATCAGAAGCAGCAGGTGGTGAAACCGAAAGATTGCCAATTGCTAATTTAAAAGTTCCCAAAATTCACCGCACTTTTGCCGAATCGATGGCGGATGTCGCAGTTTTTTACAGGCTAGAAGTTTCAGAATTGACAGAAGATTCTGCTACTCAAAAAATTAAAAACTCCGCAGGGGGGGAGCAGCTATCGCCTCCGATTAATTTGGCCAGCAGGCCTGTGCCGGTGATGCCTCACCAATTTGCTAAACTCTCTCAAATGCTCCGGGAAGAGCGCGATCGGGGTTTTACGGTGTTTATGGTTTCGGCTCAACCGAGCCGCTCTGTTGCTCTGCTGTCGGAACACGACTGTCCGGCTCAGTTTGTGGTGAATCCTCGGGACTTTTTGGCGATCGACAAATTGCAGTTGCAACACGTTCCAGTAGCTCTGAAATACAACGGGCTGGCAGAATTGGAAGGGTTTATCCTGCCGACTTTTCGGATTGTTTTAATTACCGATCGCGAATTCTACGGCCAGCATTCTCTGGCGACTTTTAGCTATGTCCGCAAGCGCCGCCGCGCTGCTTCTAAAAAGGTTGACCCGCACAAGCTGAGTCCGGGGGATTTTGTGGTGCACCGCCAGCACGGAGTTGGCAAGTTTCTCAAGTTGGAACGCTTGACGATCGATCGGGAAACTCGCGAATATTTGGTGCTGCAATACGCTGACGGTACTCTCAGAGTCGCCGCCGACCAGTTGGGCGCGCTGTCGAGGTTTCGGACTGTTGGGGAGAAAGCGCCGGATCTCAACAAGCTGACAGGCCAAACTTGGGAAAAAACTAAGACAAAAGTTCGCAAAGCTGTTAAGAAATTGGCAGTGGATTTGCTGAATCTTTACGCTAAAAGAGCTAAACAACAAGGTTATGCTTTTCCTCCCGATATGCCTTGGCAGCAAGAGTTGGAGGATTCTTTTCCGTACCAGCCAACGCCGGATCAGTTGAAGGCTACTTTTGATGTGAAACGTGACATGGAGGGCGATCGACCGATGGATCGTCTCGTCTGCGGCGATGTCGGTTTTGGCAAGACGGAAGTCGCTCTCAGAGCTATTTTTAAGGCGGTTACAGCGGGCAAGCAGGTGGCAATGCTTGCGCCGACGACAATTTTGACCCAACAGCACTATCACACCCTCTCAGAGCGTTTTTCGCCTTATCCGATCCAAGTTGGTTTGCTCAATCGCTTTCGCACAGAAACCGAGCGCCGGGAGATTCACAAGCGCTTGGCCACTGGGGAGTTAGACGTGATTGTCGGCACTCAAGCTGTTTTGAGCAAGGCGATTAAATTTCGCGATTTGGGCCTGTTGGTGGTGGACGAAGAACAGCGGTTTGGGGTGAAGCAAAAGGAAGCGATTAAAGCCCTGAAAACAGAAGTTGATGTGCTGACTCTGACTGCGACTCCGATTCCCCGGACTTTGTATATGTCGCTGTCGGGGATTCGGGAGATGAGTTTGATTGCGACTCCGCCGCCAAGCCGCCGCCCGATTCAGACTCATTTAGCCCCCTACGATTTGGAAGTTGTGCGGACTGCTATTCGTCAAGAGTTGGACAGGGGCGGTCAGGTTTTTTATGTCGTGCCCCGGATTGAGGGGATTGATGAGTTGGCGGATACTTTGCAAACAATGGTTCCGGGGGCGAGAATTGCGATCGCCCACGGTCAAATGGATGCTTCGGAACTAGAATCAATCATGCTGACTTTTAGTGCCGCTCAGTTCGATATTTTGGTGTGCACGACGATTATTGAGTCTGGTTTGGATATTCCCCGCGTCAATACAATTTTGATTGAAGACGCGCAGCGGTTTGGTTTGGGTCAGCTTTACCAGTTGCGGGGACGGGTGGGGCGCGCGGGGATTCAAGCTCACGCTTGGCTGTTTTATCCGAAGCAGAATAAGCTTTCGGATGCTGCAAGGCAGAGGTTGCGGGCTATTCAAGAGTTCGCGCAGTTGGGTTCTGGCTATCAGTTGGCTGTCCGGGATATGGAAATTCGGGGCTCTGGTGATGTTTTGGGTACGGAACAGTCCGGTCAAATGGAGGCGATCGGTTTTGATTTGTATGCTGAAATGTTAGAGGAGGCCATTCGCGAAATTAAAGGTCAGGAAATTCCGAAGGTTGAGGATACACAAATCGACCTCAGTTTGACGGCGTTTATTCCTGCTGATTATATTGGGGATTTGGATCAAAAAATGAGCGCTTACCGCTCTGTGGCTTCTGCTAATACTCCAGCCGATTTGCAGCAAATTCGGGCCGATTGGTGCGATCGTTACGGGCCCATTCCTCTGCCGGCTGAGCAACTGATCCGCATTGTCGAACTCAAACAAATCGCCAAGCAAATCGGTTTTTCTCGGATTAAACCGGAGAACAAGCAGCACATTGTTTTGGAAACGCCGATGGAGGAGCCTGCTTGGAATTTGCTCCAGGCTAATTTGCCGGAACATTTGCGCTCTCGTTTTGTCTACAGCAAGGGGAAGGTTACTATTCGAGGTATGGCGGTTTTGACTGCCCAAAAGCAGTTGGATAATTTGATTGATTGGTTGGGTAAAATGCAGGGCGCTTTGCCGGAAGCAATTTTTTGATTTTTAAGTGGTGTTAAGCGAACACTTGAATTTTCTCTCTGCCCTCTTTTGTCTTAATTCGGCTACGCTACTTCGACGGTGCTGTACAAGTCTGTACAAGTCTGGACAAATCTTCCCTGCATCCATTAAATCCGTGGAGCGAATCTATTGCCGAACTTCCTTCAGTCGTAGCACAAAGGATTAAAATAGTGAAAACGTTAGTGTGTGTTTTTTTTGCGATCGCGCTAGCGCAAGGAGTGCCAACGGTGGTTCAAGCTCAACAAATTATTGACCCGATCGATAGGGTTGTTAGTGCTGGATTGATGAATAAAGATCCTAGCGGTAATTTTAATGCTGATGGCCTTGTCAGCCGCGCTGATTTGGCGGTTATTTTAGTAAAAACTTTTGGTTTGGAACGACGGAAAACAGCTCAGAAACCAGATATGGAATTGCCGGACGTAGCTAAGAGTTACTGGGCTTACAGTGCGATTCAAACTGCTTTGAAAACGGGAACAATGAGCGGATATCGCGACGGAATGTTTTTCCCTAATCAAAGGGTGACTCGTGCTGAAGCTTTGGCAATTTTTGCTCAAGCCTACGGTGTTTTTCAGTTTCCCGACGCGACTGTTGGCGAGATTTTAACTAAGTATCCAGATGCAGGGGAAATCCCTAGTTGGGCTAGAAAGTCTATGGCTACTGCACTTTATGAAGGGTTTGTGAATGTTGATATTGGAACTAATAAAATTAATCCTTTGAAGCCGATGACTCGCGGGGATATCGCTTACGCTTTGAGCAAATATTTGGAGCGACAGGTAAGGCCAACTTCTTTACCAGTCCGTGATGAGGGGCCTCCGAATCGCGGCATGGGAAGGTAATATTTGTTCTGGATTAAAATTTAATTTTTGGGGATGCCAAAATGCCCGCGCCATCCCAGAGAAGTCCTAGGGTGCGATCAATTACCATAACAAAAACGGATCGCGCGTGCGGAATGCGAGTCCGCCAAAAGGAGCGGACTCGCATT
>NZ_JAUBPP010000028.1:0-75073 GCF_036700765.1 Microcoleus sp. S1D4 | reverse complement strand
CAAGTCATAGAAACCAGAATCCACAAAACTTCTGAATTTTCAACTTATTTTTTTCATACCCTGATTAAGCAACGCCTGTTGGGAAAATTACTTGACAATAATTGCATTAGTTTTTTGAATATCTTGAGAATGCCCGCAGTGGGGACTGAGCCGTGAAGCGTAGCTATCCCGTAGGGAATCGCACGTTTGCGCGATCGACTGCAGCCAAAATATTACTGACTATACTATATTAAGTGGCAATAATTCGGGCTTTTTCATTTTTCCAACACGCACTAATTGCAATTTGACTAGCTTTCGGGCAATTTTACTGCGGCTTCGGTCAAAAAGTTAATGCAATTAATTCTCAAAAATCTAAAATAAAACCAATTGAGAATTTTCAGTTAATTCTTTATATTTTTTTAATCTTTTGCTTGACAAACCCAAAAACGGATGTTAAATCGGGCAAGAAATATTAATAATTTTTATCAAAAAGCTGGCAGGTGCGGGCTGTAGGTCTAAAATTCGATTAATTGTTAAGAATTACTTAATCTCCGATCGCCCAGGAGTGAAAATTATGGCGGTTTGTTGCCTGCATCCTTGTAACAGAAGCCATCGCCCGCCACGAATTGCCCCCTAAAGAAGAGCATCACAGCCCCGCACCAATCCCCCCATAGGGCATAGTAAAGTTTTGTAAAAAATAGTTGACTAAAGGGTTGGGAGTTCTCTTGTTTGGGATACATCGATGCACATACCTGATGGTTTTCTTTCACCGCCCGTAGCCATTGTCACCGGCGTAGCAAGTGCAGCAGTAATTGCAGTTGCCCTAAGTCGAACCCGCACCAGTCTGGGATCGCGGCAAGCCCCAATCATGGGATTAACTACAGCTTTCGTGTTTGCAGCCCAGATGATCAACTTTCCCGTAGCCGGTGGCACCAGCGGGCACTTGTTGGGAGGGGCGCTGGCATCCGTGGTTTTGGGGAGTCCTTGGGCGGCAACTTTGGCGATGAGCACGGTTTTTATCATTCAAAGCGTCTTGTTTGCCGACGGGGGCATCACCGCCCTGGGTGCGAATATTTTTAACATGGGGCTAGTGGGCATTTGGGTTGGCTGGTGGCTGTTGCAGCCGTTGCAGCAACTCTTGGGAGGTTCCCGGAATCGTTTGCCCCTAGCCGCGGGTATTGCCGCCGCCCTCAGCGTCGTTGCTGCTTCTATTTGTGTGGCGATCGAACTAGCAATTTCTGGTACAGTACCGCTGAATATCGCATTACCCGCAATGGTAGGCGTACATATTTTAATTGGCATTGGCGAAGGGATAATTACAGGCGGAGTTTTAACTTATCTCATCAAAGTTCGGCCGGATTTATTACCGGGAGAACAGCCACAATTGCAGAAATGGGTAGCGCCAGTAGTAGGGGTTTTATTAATTTCGGGCTTGCTTTCGCTTTTCGCTTCAAGTTGGCCCGATGGGTTAGAGGCTGTAGCCGAAAAATATGGCTTTAAAGATAAAGAAGCTGTGGCGATCGAAAATCCTACTCCTTTAGCAGATTACACAGTTAAAGGATTAGAAGAACAGCCTATCGGTACTAGCATTGCTGGAGTTGTGGGATCTGCCATCTGCTTCGGTGCAGCCTTTGGTATTGCTCAATTAGTCAAACCGAAAGATGCTTAAACTCTCGATACCTTTTCGATTGCGGTTATCTCTGATAATTGTAGTCGGCATTGGTTTTATGAAGACTGGCGCTTGGCTGTGGCTGGGGATTTATGGGGCGATCGCACTTTTTTGGTCGTTGTGGCTGAGATCACCGCTGCGAACCCTATTACAACTGTTAGGAGCAGAATTAATTTTTCTGTCATTGTTAGTATTGCCACAAGGTTGGGAACGTGCCAGTTTTCTGTTGCTGCGTTCCCTAATTTGCCTGCTAATTATGAACAGTTTTCTGCTAACTTTGCCGCCCCACAGTTTCGGAATCGCCCTCAAAGGATTGCCCCTACCAGCAGGTTTGCAAGAGATAGTTCTGTTAGCAGGACAATACTTAGAAATCTTGCTGTCCGAAGTCAACCGCATGAAAAGATCCGCGCAACTCCGAGGCTTATCCGGTACGGCAGGATGGTTGCGCTACGCCAGTGCTTCCATGATCGGAGCGCTTTATTTGCGAAGTCTCGATCGCGCAGAAAGAGTACACGCAGCCATGCTAATTCGCGGGTATCAAGGAAGTTTGCCCACCGACTCAAAATCAACACCAAAACAGCGACTGTGGCTGACACTCGCGATTTTAACCGCAGCGGGATTAACAATAGCTTCTTACGGTAATTGGTAATGAGTCATTAGTTATTAGTCATTAGTCATTAGTCATTAGTTGTTGTTGATTTAAATGTTTTTTTTACTCTCCCCTTCTCCCCTCTCTGCGTTCTCTGCGCCCTCTGCGGTTAAAAACTCTTAATCCTAAAATCGAGGCAAATAAAAATTGACTAATCTCAAATCACCGCCAACCATTGAAGTGCAAGACCTAGTATTCAGCTATCCCCAACAAAAGCCAGTATTGCGGGGAATTTCCTTTAGTTTGCAACCAGGGGAAAGAGTAGGCTTAATGGGTTTAACAGGGGCTGGAAAAAGCACCTTACTCGAAAATTTAATCGGCTTAAAAATGCCTCAATCCGGCGAAATTAGAGTGCAGGGAACCAAGCTCGAACAGGCAACTTTATCGCAAGCGCGGAAGCAAATAGGATTTTGTTTCCAAGATGCTAACGACCAGCTATTTATGCCGACTATTTTAGAGGATGTGATGTTCGGGCCCCGCAATTATGGAGTGTCGCCTGGGGAAGCGCGCGATCGAGCTTTAGATTTATTAGACGAATTCGGTTTAGTCGAATTTTCCAACCGTTCCGCCCACGAACTTTCCGGCGGTCAAAGAAGGTTAGCAGCCTTGGCAGCAATTTTAGCATTAAAGCCTGCAATTTTAATCTTAGACGAGCCGACTAACGGACTAGACCCCTCGTGGCGCAGACGTTTGGCTAAAGTTTTGTCGCAATTGCCGATCGAGGTAATTTTAATCGCGTCCCATGATTTGAATTGGATCGGAAAAACGACTCAAAGGGCGTTAATTTTGGCGGATGGTGAGATTAAAATTGACAGAAAAACTGAAGATTTGCTAAAAGACAAATCAACTCTTGAAAGTTATAATTTGCCGCCAGATTGGTAATCGGCCATTAGTTTGTAGGGTGCTACAACCTCAGACTGTCAATTGCGAGATCGAAGGAGGCATAGTCTCCGGCTTTGCATTACCAGGCTCTTCCTGGTAACGAGCAATTGCTTAAGTGATTAAATTTTCATTTTTAATGCCAAAAATTAGGTTGTTTGATAGAGGCTTTCGTTGGGAAACTACAAATTTCTCAGGGAAATTGTTTTTTTGGGCTAGGGAGTTTTGGTTAGGAAAGAGAGTTAATCTGGAAAGAATTGCTAACTATTACTGAATTTGCAGGCAAAAATCATGAAGGTAGCTGTATTCAGCACGAAATCTTACGATCGCACTTTTTTGGAAGCAGCCAACAGCGGCAAACACGAGTTGGTGTTTTTTGAACCGCGCCTGAATCTGGAAACGAGCGTGTTAACTGCGGGATTTCCGGCCGTCTGCGCCTTCGTTAACGACTGTTTGGACGCTCCAACGCTCCGGGCGATCGCCCAAAATGGTGTGCGCTTGCTGGCGCTGCGATCGGCCGGATTCAATCACGTCGATTTAGCAGCAGCCCGCGATTTAGACTTAACTCTGCTGCGAGTTCCCGCTTATTCTCCCTACGCCGTCGCCGAACACGCAGTCGCCATGATTTTGTCCCTCAACCGCAAAATCCACCGCGCCTACAACCGCGTCCGCGAAGGCAATTTCGCCCTAGACGGCTTGTTGGGTTTTGACCTCCACGGTAAAACGGTGGGAATTGTCGGTACTGGCAAAATTGGCGCGCTTACTGCCAAAATTCTGCACGGATTCGGCTGTCGCCTCCTGGGATACGATGTTGTTCACAACCCGGATTGTGTGGCCCTGGGGATGGAATATGTGGCGCTGACCCAACTGTTCGCCAACTCGGATGTTGTCAGCCTCCACTGTCCGCTGATCCCGGAAACTTACCATTTGATCGATGCAGGGGCGATCGAGCAAATGAAGCCGGGGATAATGCTGATCAACACCAGCCGCGGTCAGTTGATTGACACTAAAGCTGTCACCAAAGGGCTGAAATCTGGTAAAATTGGCTACCTCGGCCTAGATGTATACGAACAAGAGACGGATTTGTTTTTTGAGGATTTGTCCGATCGGGTGATTCAAGACGACGTATTTCAGCGCTTGCTGACTTTCCCCAACGTCCTAATTACCGGACATCAAGCTTTTTTCACTCAGGAGGCTTTGCAAAATATCGCCGAAACCACGATCGGCAATATCACCGATTTTGAACAAGGGCGTACTTCTCCCAATCAAATCGACCTCAGTGAATTAAAAAAATGAGTCAAAAGAGCGATTTTGCAACGACGGCAATTGTTTAAAATCAATTGATATGTTTGTTTTGCTTGCAATTTGTGAAAGTCTGGCTTAATCTCATCAATTAGTCCCGGCTGCCAGAATGCTGTGCTAAATGCCGGATAATTATACTGGCAGCAACTCAAAGCCTGCAATTTTACTTGACACCGGAGGAAGTATCAAATGACACAAGCTAACTTTTCTGACGACACACAAACGATGACTGAAGTCGTCACAGTAGACCTGGTGGCTGACCAACCCGGGGTCATCACTACAGTGACAACTACAGAAACACCGACAAGCCAGTTCCAAGATATTAAAGACCAAGTTCTCACAATTTTGTCGGAACTTCCAGTTTATCTCTCCAATTTTTTTACTGAATACCAAAAGCCTCTGATCACAGTGGGTTTAATCCTGGCAGGCGGTGTTAGTCTTAAGGTAATGCTGGGAGTTTTAGCGGCTCTTAATGATGTCCCTTTGGTAGCTCCAGTTTTTGAGTTAATTGGCATGGGATATACGGGTTGGTTTGTTTACCGCTATCTCCTCAAGGCTTCTACTCGTCAAGAGTTATTAACGGAAGTTGATTCTTTTAAAGAACAAGTTGTAGGCAAAGATTCTTAGAGGAAGTCATTAGTGATTAGTGATTAGTCATTAGTGATTAGTGATTAGTCATTAGTAATACCAAATTCGGGTTTGGGATACCTACCCTTTATCAACCAGTCGGCGCAGGCCGACATCGTTTGTGTAGAAGCAGTTTCAACCGCCGAATCATCCAGGAGTACGTTACCCGAATTTGGTATCAGTGGTTATTGGTCATCAGTTATGGGTGATTGGTTATTGGTTATTGGTCATCAGTTATGGGTGATTAGTTATTGGTTATTGGTTAGCAGTTAATGGTTATTTTTGAGGCTAGACCAATAACCGATAACAAGTAACCGATAACAAATAACAAATAACAAATAACAAATAACCAATCCCTCCGCTTCGCGCTCGCCCAATTCCCAATCCCTCCGCTTCGCGCTCGCCCAATTCCTAATCTTAATTTGGATGGCAAACTTGTTGCAAAGTGGCGGTAAAATCGGGGTAGGAAATGGCAGCAGCTTCGGCCCGCTGAATGTTGGTAACACCTTTGGCATTCAGGGCTGCGATCGCCAAACTCATCGCTATTCTGTGGTCGGTGTAGCTGTCAACATCCGCGCCAGTTAAAGGAGTTCCGCCGGTAATTTCTAAGCCGTCGGGTAACTCAGTAATTTGGGCTCCCATGCGGTTGAGTTCCACAGCAGTCACGGCCAGCCGATCGCTCTCTTTGACTCGCAACTCTGCCGCATCTCGAATTATTGTAGTACCGGACGCAAAAGCTGCCGCAACTGCCAAAATGGGGATTTCGTCAATCAATCGGGGAATTAAGTCGCCAGCAATGGTGCATCCCCGTAACTTACTGGAATAGCGAACCAAAATATCCGCTACAGGTTCGCCAGCCGCCTCTCGCTGATTTTGCAGTTCAATGTCAGCGCCCATCATCTCCAAAGCTTCCAAAATACCCGTGCGAGTTGGGTTGACTCCGACATTTTCGACTACGAGCTCGGAACCTGGGACGATCGCCCCAGCCACCAGCCAAAATGCCGCCGAACTAATATCTCCCGGTACAATCACATTCTGCCCTTGTAGTTGCGCGGGCCCAGTGACTGTAACGCTGCAAGTTTCTGGATCGACGCTCAATTTTGCTCCGAAGGCCCGCAGCATCCGCTCGCTGTGATCCCGCGACAGAGCGGGTTCTGTGACTGTAGTTTCTCCCTCAGCCATCAAACCGGCCAGCAAAATGCAGGATTTAACTTGAGCTGAGGCGATCGGCGAATGGTAGTGAATCCCTTTTAACTGCTGTCCGAGTATCGCTAAGGGAGCTAAAGAACTGCTTTTTCTACCCCAAATTTGCGCTCCCATTTGTTGCAGCGGTTTAATGACGCGCGACATGGGGCGCGATCGCAAAGAACTGTCACCAGTTACCGCAAAAAAACGCCCTGGGTGAGACGCTAAAATTCCCAACATCAACCGCATCGTCGTGCCGGAATTACCCGCGTCCAAGACTTCGAGAGGCTCCTTTAACTCGCCAATTCCGACACCACGGACGCTCACCCGTTTTGCGTTAAGTTCCGAAACCGAGGCTCCCAACAGCGAGAAACATTTAGCAGTGCTGCGGGGGTCTTCTCCTAGCAGCAGTCCCTCAATAGTCGTTTCACCGCTGGCGATCGCGCCCAACATCAAAGCTCTGTGAGAAATCGACTTATCGCCCGGAACTCGAATCCGACCTCGCAGCGACAAGCCCGAGGCAGGTTTTTGAATGCTTAAAGTTTGACTTTCGCCTAGAAGCGAAGTAGTTATAATATCAGCTTGCATTGAGATAAACTAGGATGGGACAGCGTTAGCTATCCTACCCTTTTCTCAGTCCTAAGTCATACCATTTTAGATTTTAGATTCTTCGACTTCGCGAAACAAGTTTTAGATTTTAGAATGGGGAATGATATACCGCATAGGGCTTTGGAACAGGGGCTACCCAATTTCATTATTTTGTGAAACTGGTATCAGTCACGGGGGACAGCAGATGCAACTGTACAGATTTTATCTTGATTTTACACAAACCATCCGTATATTTGCTCATATTTCACTTGTTGCACTCAGTTATTGAACAGATGATTGAATTTTGACTGAACAATTTTAGATTTTCGATTGCTAGTTGTAGATTTTTGATTGTTTTAAGCAAAATCTCCGGAATTTGGAATCCAACCAATCTAAACTCTAAAGTATAAAATTTCAAACTTGTACGCTCGCAACTTGTGAGCCAGCGTCTTAACCCCTCAAGTCGAAGGGAGCCGAAGCAAGCCGAAGTATCTCAAACCACCCGATCCACAATAACTCCTACACTTTTATTTATGCTGACGCATCACCGCAAGCCTGTAAGTTTATCGCTGGTATCCACAGATTTACCTTTGTGGTCATTCGTTGAAACCGCTGGTACGCTTTATCAAAAAGACAGCGATCGCTTTCACTTGTTGCTACACGAACCGGCAATAGTCGATCGCCAATTTTCCAACGAACCTGGCGAGGAAGTTGCTATCTTACCAACAAGCACAAAACCCCGGTTGCTGTGGCTAGAAGTTTCGCCCTATCGGGTCATTATGACCATGCAAGGAAACGGCAAATACAGTTACCGCCACTGCTGGGAACGGGGAATGTACGGGCTTAGCCGTTACTGGCTTCAGGGCGAATCGCTGGCGACTCCCGAACAGTTGCGCCTCCGCAACTTCACTCGCAACTTGACGCTGACAGGAAAGCCGGAACCGGGACACTTGCGGTTAGAATATGAGTTGTGGTCGGAAAAAGTACAACTCGGTCGCTATATTTTGAATCTAGAAATTCATAATTAAATTTGGTAATTGGAAATGGGTGATTGGGAATGGGTAATTGGCAATTAGTAGATACTAGATGAAGGCGAGGCTTTGCTCAAACTCAAAACTCACGCACTCAAAACTCAAAACTCTTAGCCTTTACCGATCGCTCTTACAATATTTAATCAGTTTCTCAGTCAAAGCGTCTAGATTTTCCGCTGCTTGATTCGCCTGCTGTCCGTATCGGAGAATATTTGCGCTAGCTGTTTTGATTTGCTCTCGACCTTTTATACTGGTAGAAGCCTGATTTGCAGTCTCAAGAGCTTTGGCTATGTCGCCTAGTGCTTGACCCATTTCCCGGAAGGATTTAACCGATGGGCCTTGAATCTCTTTGAGGGTGGGATCTGTGACTTCCAAAGCCTCAAGTTGTTTCGCTGTCTGGTTCAAATCTTTAGCTAAGTTCTTGCTAGTTACAGCATCGTAGCTGCCTTTCTTAAGATCGATGAGAGTCTTGCCTTTGGTGACAAGTTCTGTAAACTTAGTACACTGGACAGTTCGGTTCTCGCCGCAACTAACAGTCAGGGTACAGCAAGCAACAACTAGGCACAGGATGGCAATCTGTTTGCGAAAAAAGTACATGAATCCTCGGTTATAAAAAAAAGTAGATTCTGGGATTTTATAGTATAGTCGAGAGTTTCGATTTTGGATACTTCGATTTTCTTCGACTTCGCCATAGGCTAAGTCGTCGTAGAAGTTTGAGATAGAAAAATTGACTCAGCTAGATTAATCAAAAAAGTTGGAAATTGGGTCTAAAATTAGGATTGTTCACTTAGGAGTGTGGGGGTTTTATCCGTTTTTATGCAGATAGCGATTAGCGGATTTAGACAGCGATATATCTAGTGTCGAAAAACCAGACGGCTTTCAGACAAACACGGCGTTAGCGAAAGTACATACCTGTTCAGGAACTATGGTCAAAAACAGCAATAACCTACAGAAGGGCAGCATTTGGGGATATCTTACCCTACTTTTGCCTATTTGCTTGACGGCGGTTGCCAGTTTCGAGTCGGGAACGATGTTTTGGGCGATCGCCACCACAGCCGGAATTGCTTGGGCTTACAAGTTTTACCAGCAGCAGCAAAAACATAAACTCGCTCATTTAGACTCGATTTTCTACAAGTTGATCAAGGAAAATCAAGGGCGAGTTACGGCTTTGGATTTGGCGATGAATGCGAAACTCCCAGGATCAAAGGTTCAAGAATATCTTGACAAACGGGCCTATGAGTTTGCCGCCGATTTTGAAGTGACGGAACAAGGAGGAATTTTGTATTATTTTCAAATAGCTCCAAATGTCAATCAAAGCGCCACACCTAACGCGGCAATAGCTGTTAAAGAGCATCCCACAAATGGGGAACAAGCACAAGAAAAAAAACCTAATTTATTTCCGATAGCTCAAACCAAGACTCCTCAAAAGCCGAAAATCTCTTTTACCCAGACGGAACTTTCCCGTCGGTTCAAAGTTCACGCCACTACGATCGGCAAATGGAAAGTTAAACCGGAGTTTGCTGAGTGGAGCCGCGAAAAAGACCCGGAGAATCTCGCCTGGGAATATTCTACAGCAAACAAACGATTCTATCCCAAAGATTGAGAAGAAGGAAGAGGGAAGAAGTCATTAGTCATTAGTCATTAGTCATTAGTCATTAGTCATCTTGTCCGAAGAGCGAAGTCGAAGGGTAGTTGTTAGTGCTGTCCCCCCCCCGAACTTTCCGTCCAACGTCATCAGGAAGAAGGAAGAATATACCAAGAAAGCCGGTTTATACGAGGTTTTGCGGTTGGTAACGAAGAATTTTGGAATCAACCGGGTTTCTGAGACTTGAGCGCGTCCTGGAAAGATTATGCTGGCTGTTGACCGATCGACCTCTTTGAGTTATTTTTAGTAAAATCGTGTTTTGTTGAGTTTGCCCGATCGACATCGGTAAATTCGATCGCCATAACAGCTTGTTTTTTTACCCTATGTCCAAACCAACCTTGCGAGTAGTCGCCCGTCTCACAGCCTTTCCCGACAAAGTAGCAGAACTTAAATCTCTGCTGCTGAGCATTATCGAGCCAACTCGCCAAGAACAAGGCTGCATCAAATACGAATTATTGCAAAATCAAGCCGATCCTACAGATTTCACCTTTGTTGAAGAGTGGGAAAGTGCAGCTTTGCTAGAACAACATCTCGCTTCAGATCACCTTCAAACCGCCGTGCAGAAATTAGAAGGTTTGGCGGTTGTACCTCCCGATATTCGCCGCTATGAATTACTAGCTTAATCGGCTTTTTATAGCAATTTTATTAATGTTTTTGAATTAGCTTGTACCCCCTAGCACCCCTTAGTAATGGGGGGACAAGAATTCAGTTGAAATGGAAGCGCCGCTAAAAAAATATGACAGTAGCAACAATAAAACAGTTATTCATTTACCCCATTAAAGGGCTGACACCACAAGAAATGTCGGGGTTTGCTTTAACAGCAGGACATGGAATTAAGGGCGATCGCGCTTTTGCTCTAATGTTTGCCGACAATCCTGAATTGGCACAAATGCCCGCCGAAAACGCGCCTTGGAAGAGCAAAAAATCTTTTGCAGTTCAAAACGATTGGCCACATTTAGCAGCTTTAGAATGCCATTATGAACCGGAAACGACCGTTTTAACAGTCAAAGGTCAAGGAGTTTCACTATTGTCAGCAGCGACGAACACAGCAGCGGAGCGCGATCGCATCAGCAGCTTTTTTAGCGAATATCTGGCGGAAATGCAGCCAACAAAAGAAGCGAGACACCCGCAGTTTGCACCTTTGCGCTTAGTGGGCGACAGCAGCGGCTTAACTCGTTATCCCGATCGAGAACCGGTACACATTTCTCTCCTCGCCCAAGCCACCCTAGACAAATTAACCGAAAAGGCAAACCAACAGATAGACGTGCGCCGATTTCGCCCGAACATTGTGCTAGAAGGCATGGAAGCGTGGTCGGAATTTGAGTTAATCGGAAAACAATTTCAATTAGGCACGGCGCGCATAGAAGTTACAGCACGAATCGGTCGCTGTGTCAACATAGAAGTAAATCCAGAAACGGGCGATCGGGATATTCCCCTACTGAGTTTACTCAAACAAGAATTCGGTCACGCACAAACCGGAGTTTTAGCCAAAATCATCAACAGCGGCACAGTTAAAATCGGCGATAGTTTAAATTTATAATTCGTTCGTAATGAGGACTTTAGTCATTCTTGGATGCGGACTAAAATCCTCACTACAAACCTCATATTATCCTTCCTCAGAAATCCTCACCTTATTACCGATCAACTTGAGAAAACTCGCCCCAAAATGTTGAATTTCCAAAAAATTAGCATAAGTAGGAGTTGACTTATAAATCCTAAAAGTCCGCATAATTCCCAAAGTCGCCGCACTTTCCAGCGGGCCAATAAAGCTAGTATCCCTATCCAAAAAATGAGACTGCTTAGCCCAGTAAGCCATCTGTTCCGCATTCAAAAAATAGCAACCAGAATGAGGATTTAAAGCCCGTTCAAAAGAAATTGGCTGTTCCATAATTTTTCCCATTAACTGCGGCTGTTCCTCCACATTTTGAAACTTAGCAGTAACTCCTACCGCTAAATCCCCATCAATATATGCTTTAAAAACAGCCCCTTGAGGCGATATTTCATAGCGATTAGGCTGGAGCAAATTTCCATTTCCGCCGTGATGTGTAAACCAATTTAATTTGCTAAAAAGCCAAGAATCGTGCAGAATCAAATCATCTTCTAAGTAACAGAAATAATCGTATTTGTCAAGACACGCTCGCAAAACTGCTTGACACTCAAACCCCAAAAGTAGCGGTTCGCATTTTGTAGCGTGGTGCATAAAAGACCTAGGCTGTACCGGCAGTTGAGCCAACAAATGATAGCCTTGAGTAGTGCAAACAACAATATCAATTTCGTGTTTTTGAGCTTGATTGGCTGGAATAGTTGCACATTCCCGAATGTCAATCATCGACTGAGATTGACCGTACAAAGCTTGTAGCGATGTCACGCAAGCAGTTAAAGCATTCAGTCTCGGTTGCGGGTCGTTTCGCTGGGAAGCGTGTTTCCCGTCGCCGCTGGGATTGTAAAAGTGAGCAATAGTGAAGAGAATTCGCATTGGTGTGGAGTAACAATTAAAAATTAAACAATAAAACAGAACGATCGCACAATAACTATAAATCTTACCGCACTTAGTCGCTAAACAACTCCGGCAATCTTCCTCGCAACTCAGCATTCAAACGCGGCAACTCGTCCCGCATTTGCAAGTACCAGTCTCGCCGCTGCCGGTAGTGCCCGCACAGCAAGCGGTTGTCGCGAACCCATTCGTAAGCATTCGCGGCTATTTGTTGTCGCAGAATATTATCATTAATTAGCGAATTTAGCTTGATTTCAAACTCTTTTTCATGTTTGTAAATTAACCCAGTCTTACCTTCGATAATTGAATTTTCGTAGACTGTGGGACTTGCCAAAACCGCAACTCCCCGTGCCGCACATTCAATGAACTTTAAATCGGATTTCATTTCGTTAACTGGGTTGGCAACTAGCGGCAACAAAGCTATATCGCAACTGTACATAATGTCTTGATACCGTTCGTAACTGCAAAACGGTTCAAATTCCTTTTGCTGTATTTCCAGCGCTTCAAAAAATAGGCGGTCGTGGATGACTTTAACTCGAATCCCATGTTTGTGTGCGATCAAAACTCGATTGAGCGCTGCTATAATCGGCTGCCAATCTTGTTCGCGGTTGAGCGCACCAAAAAATAGAGTGACTGTATTTTCTGTTGGGTAAATTCGCGCTGGGGGCAGAAAAGCTAATTGATTGGGAAATACGGCAACATTGGGATTGTAGTGCCGCAAAATTTTGGCTAGCGGTTCTGTCGTTGTTTGAACGCAGTGACAGCCGCGATAGCTGAGGTAATTGTTGTCTGCATATTCGCGGCGGCGGATTGGATTGTCGTCAATTTCAGCTACTATTAAGTAGTCTTGTTGCAGCAGTTCTTTGAGCTTGGGAATATAGGCGGGATATTGCATAATTGTCCGCTGCCAGATGAAGATTTTTTCTTCTCCAGCTAGCGGATTAATTGATTCTACTGTTTTCACGCTGGAGACGGTGCGGACTCCGGGAATTGTGGCGCTAAATTGGTCAGGTTCCAAAACTCGCACGCGATCGCACCCTGTAGGAGCCATAATGATAGTTTGGATCAGCAGTCTGCGGGGTGATATGACCGATTTGGTCGATCGCGCGATATAATATTCAGCACCGGTTTCCGTAGCAAAATCCGTCGCTGTCAGCTCTAAAGCCTTCACCATTGGATGCAGCAATTGCTGGAAGCGGACAAAAGTTTCGGTTTTGTGTCCCTTTCCTTGCAGTTCGTAAACCTGCAATCCGGCATCAGCAAATAGTGATTTAATACTTTCTAGGGTAAACCAGTGCTGCATCTTGCTGTCGGGATTTTCCCAATTTCCCCGCAACAGATTGACAATGCGCCGCCAGTATTGAGCGTTGGGGATGGCGGCGAAAATTTGCCCGTCTTGGTTGAGCAAAGCACTGTACTGCTTGAGGACATCCCAGGGATTTTTGAGATAGGGTAGCAAGTCGCCAAAAATCAAGCAATCGACGCTTCCGGGGGCGATTTCGAGACTTTCTACGGCAAGTTCTTCAATATCGGCTACCGTCACCCAGTTTAG
Source organism: Microcoleus sp. S1D4 (assembly GCF_036700765.1). NCBI lineage: Bacteria > Bacillati > Cyanobacteriota > Cyanophyceae > Oscillatoriales > Microcoleaceae > Microcoleus > Microcoleus sp. S1D4. Next base: position 61,473 of record NZ_JAUBPP010000028.1, on the reverse strand, counting down.
CCGATCGACCGCAATCGCGGCTTTTTCTCGATCGCGCTCAATGCCAATATACTGACAGTGGGGATTTATCTGCCTGTATTCTTCACCACTCGAACCCGTACCGCAGCCAATTTCGACTACGACTTTAGCATCCGGCGGTAGCAGTTTCAAAAGGTCGTGGTTGACGCGATCGATCACTTTGTCTAAAATTCCTAATTAGTTTATTGTAAAATCAAACAGAGCAACCCATGCGACAGAAAACCAGCCGAAAGTTAGCATAGCGATGCCAGTATACAATAGCGATCGGCACATTTGTCAAGAACAAAATTTTCAGAGACCAACTCATTCTCTTGCTCTTCCCTCCCTTCTCTTCCTCAGCGTACTCTGCGCCCTCTGCGGTTCAATTAAATCCTGTTCCCCATCCAGCAAAGATTGCTACATCTTAGCAAACATTGAGAACACGATAATTTATTCTCAACTCCTACCCTCCTCAACCGCCATTGAGAATATCAATTAATTCAGCTTTTTAATCAAAAAAAATAACACCACACTTAGCTCAATACATTTAAAACTATGAATCAAAATTTAGGAATCAACATCGCCGGTTACATCAACGGCGAATTTGGAGTCGGAGAAGGTGTCCGAGCAAACATCCGAGCAACAGAAGCAGCCAAAATCCCCTTTAAAATAAACAATTTTTCCCGCAGTCCCCACCGCCAACAAGACAACACCTATCAAAATTTTAGCTCTGACAATCCGCACCCAGTCAACTTAATTCAAGTCAACGCCGACGAAGTGGCAACCTTTATCAAACATAGAGGTTCAAGTTATTTTCAAAACAAATATAACATCGGATTTTGGGCATGGGAAATACCCGCATTCCCCCCCCAATGGCAACCAGCATTTAATCACTTTCACGAAATTTGGACTTACAGCAATTATTGTGCCGAAACAATTGCCCAAGTTTCACCAATTCCCGTCATCAAAATCATGCCCAGCATTGCTCTGCCCGCACCTTCAGTCAGCAGAAAAGAGCTAGGTTTGCCTAAAGATAAATTTATTTTCCTGTTTATCTTCGACTTTTGCAGCCGCATCGAACGCAAAAATCCTTTAGCTACAATTCAGGCTTTCAAACAAGCTTTCGGCGAAGATGACCGCCTATTGTTAATTATCAAATCTTCCAATTCACATCAATTTCCCGAAGCTAAAACCGCCTTAAACTCGGCCATAGCCAACAATTCAAACATCAAACATCTAGACGGGTATTTGTCCAAAGATCAAATTAACGGTTTGCTCTACAATTGCGACTGCTACGTATCGCTGCACCGCTGCGAAGGATTCGGCTTAACAATGGCTGAAGCAATGTTTTATGGCAAACCTGTAATTGCCACCGACTATTCATCAAATACAGAATTTATGAATGTCGGTAACAGCTTTTTAGTCAAGTATAAATTAATCCCGATTGAGCAAGATTGCGGGCCTTACAAAAAAGGCAATGTTTGGGCCCAACCGGATGTCGAACACGCGGCTGATTTAATGCGGAAAGTTTTCAATAATTACCAAAAAGCTCAAGAAATTGGAGCGGTAGCTGCTGAGGAAATTCAGACTTTACTCAACCCGCAAGTTACGGGTAGTAAAATTAGAAAACGTCTCGAATATATTGCCGAGATTACTGATAACTTTCAAAACTTGCCTCTGTCAGCAACAGCCAAAGCAGAGTCTGCAAAAATTAAGGCTGACTTGCAATCATCACATCCCAAAACTCAATCAAAAGCCCAACTGCAAAACTGGCAGCCTTTGGTGAGTATTTGCATTCCGACGTACAACGGAGAAGCGTTTATTGAGGAAACAATCAAAAGTGCTTTGGCTCAGACATATCCCAACATAGAACTGATTGTATCCGATGACGGTTCCACAGACCGCACAATTGCGATCGCCCAATCCTTCCAATCCCAGACATCCGCCGACTTCCGCATCATCCTGCACCGCAACTACGGCTTATCACAAAACTGGAACTTCTGCATATCCCAAGCCAAAGGTGAATACATTAAATTTCTGTTTCAAGACGACTTGCTAGCACCAGAATGTATCGAAAAAATGGTAGCCCTCGCCCAAACAAACCGAGAAATCGGTATGGTTTTCTCCCCGCGCGCTATCACCATCGCCGCCGATGAATCTCACCCGATTTTGCGTAAAGCTTCCCAATCAATTAACGATTTGCACAAAAGTTGGTCGAATTTAAAACCTATTCAGCCCGGAAAAGAATTGCTAGCAGATGCTAACTGCTTGAGCAACCCCATCAACAAAATTGGCGAACCGAGTACCGTATTAATTGCCGCCAGAGTTTTTGCCGAAATAGGATTGTTTGATTCAGGATTGTCTCAGTATGTAGACTTAGATATGTGGTGGCGCATCATGGGCAATTATCACATCGGATTTGTAGACGAAAAACTGTCGTCACTCAGGATTCATCCCAACCAACAAACCTGGAAAAACTTCGCGGCTGGGGAAAATCATAAAGATGTGGTCAGATTTTACAAAAAACTGCTAAATAGTCCTGAGTACAGTTTCCTCAATCGCGAAATAAAACATACAATCCGCCAAAAGTTAGCCATAAGAACCCAGCCTAATATATCTAACTTGTCAGCGCTGGTAGCACAGTACAAAAAATTGCCATCCAACCAGTTTATTCTGGAAAAAATGCGCCAGTACCGCCAACAATTAGCGGAATATTGGCTGAATTTTCCAGTCGAAAATTTAGAAAGCGCTTACTCGCAAGCAGCAGGAAAAGCTCATAAGTTGTTAATGGATAGCCACCTGAAACATGAAATTTTAACGGAGTCAGAACAAAGTTTTGTGCAGCAGTTAGTCTCGCAACTTGCTGACGCAGGGGCAATTGCTGAGCAGATTCAATATCTCCTGGCAGCGATGCTGTACGGGGAGGCTTATCAGTTGCGACTAGAGTATAAAAATGCAGCGATTCCCCAGTGGGTTTTTGACGATTTTCTGAAATTTCTATTTCAATCTCCGACTTGTTTTCAGCAGAAGGGAGATGTTGAAAAATACTCGGAATATTTCCAGGGGTTGATAGAGTACGTCGCTGCTAATATTGCCCGTTTTCCCGATGCGGAAGTTTGGCGTTATTTGGCTGCTTATATTGCTAAAAATGTTAGTTTTAAAACTTTGTATTTGAGCGAAGCTAATCTGCTAGATGTCTTAATTCGACGAGCTGATATTTTGGAATTTTATTTAAAAAATATTGGTTGTCAAATAGACTGGATTTTTGCTGAAAGAGCAGTTGAACGAACTAAAATTAGAGTGGGATTTTTGCTGGATCAAATTAGTGGAAACTCAGAGACTTTTGCTGCTATTCCAACGTTTGAATATTTGGATAAAACCAAGTTTGAAGTTATCGTGTATCATTTCCAGGTAGAGGATGAGCAATTGGGGAAATATTGCGAAAGTTGCGCTGACAAACTGGTGCAACTTTCGGGGGATTTGCCAGAGCAAGTACAGGAAATTCGATCGCACGATTTAGATATTCTGCTAATTTGCACTAATATCGCCGAAACTTCCCAAGCAACCGCGCTGCTGTGTTTGCACCGATTGGCGCGGGTGCAAATGGCTACCGCTGCATCAAATCCGGCCAGCACTGCAGCCCGAAATATCGATTATTTGATTGCTGGAGATTTGACATTGCCGACAGGTGCAGCAGCACAGTATCGGGAAAAATTAATTACTTTAGAAGGTTCGGGAGTTTGTTTCAGCTATCCGGTAGCATCAGCGGCTGCCACAGTTGAACCGACTCGCAGCAGTTGGGGAGCCACTGATGAATCTGTAGTGTTCATCTCCGGTGCCCCGGTTTGGACAATTATCCCAGAATTGCGATCGACTTGGGCAAAAATTATTGCTGCTGTGCCGAATTCTATTTTAGTTTTGTATCCCTTTGGTTCGGGCCGAGAAAACTACGCGGCGGTGCCTTTTTACAACCAAATTCGATCGACATTCAGGGAATTTGGTCTTGACAAACAGCGGATAGTTGTGATAAGGGCGCTAAAAAATCGCGCAGATTGCATAAAATGTCTGAAATTAGCTGATATATATTTAGAAGCCTATCCATACAGCGATGCCGGCTCCGGTTCAGAAGCGCTGTTGGTAGGGTTGCCAGTAGTGGCAAGAAAAGGGCAAAAAATTCGATCGCGCCCATCAGCAGCAGTCCTCGAAGAGCTACAACTTCCGGAACTTGTAGTAAACAGCGAGAACTCTTATATAGAGCTAAGTACAGCACTGGGAACCAACCCAAAACTGCGCCGGCACTATCGGGATCGAGTCCAGCAAACAATGGCGACAAACCCCAAAATTCTTGATAGCCTCGCTTACTCCTCCCTGATAGGCAAACTATTTGAAAGGAACCCGTAGCCCGGTAAAGCGTCAAGAAATAGACAGCAATAGCGCTAGCTTTCTTAACGCTCTGCTATCATCGGGAGATTGAGAGGTTAGTGGTTGTCGCTCTTTTCCTGCCACAGCTAAATTAAAAGGGAAAGCGCAAGTCAGTTGGAGATAAAAAAATGACAGGACTTTTTCAAATAGGCGATAAATTGCTTCAAGCTCAGGATATGCCATCGCTCCTGAAGCGGTATCAGTTGATGCCCCAATTTTTGCGGGGTGTAATCATAGACCAAGCGATCGCATCCTTTAGTTGCAGCGACGAAGAACGACAGGGAGCCGTCGAAAACTTTCTGGCACAGCACCAACTGACAGCGCCGGAAGCCCGAGAAGCTTGGCTCCGCAGCCAAAACATGACTGCAGCAGAACTTCAAGACATGGCCGTCAGACCCTTGCTGATCGAAAAATTTAAGCAAGAGACTTGGAGACCTAAAGTTGATAATTATTTTTTAACCCGCAAAGCCAGCCTAGACCACGTAGTCTATTCCCTGGTTCGCACCAAAAATCCAGCACTAGCAAACGAACTTTACTTTCGCATCCTCGAAGGCGAACAAACCTTTGCCGAAGTGGCCCGCAACTTTTCCGAAGGCCCAGAGTCCAAGTCCGACGGCGTGTTGGGCCCTGTACCCCTGAGCCAGCCACACCCGGCAATCAGCAAACTTTTGTCTGTCAGCAAGCCAAATCAACTCTGGACGCCGCGTCCTCTGGCAGAATGGATGGTAATTATTCGACTAGAACAGTTCATGCCGGCCCAGCTCGACGAATCGATGCGGCTGCGCTTGATTAACGAACTTTTTGAAAGCTGGGTCGCCGAACAGGTATCGAAGATTGGCCCGCTACAACCCCTGTCTTCGGTGTCTTCAATATCGTGACCGAAAGCAATTTTGTCTGGGGCCCCGGATTTATCCGTGGAAACTTTAAAAGCGTAGCATCCTGACAAAAAGCCTCCGGATTCATCTGTGGATTCAATCTAAAATCTAAAATCTAAAATCTAAAATCTAAAATCGGATGACTTCTGCCGCTGTTTCCCTCTCCCAGATTCAGGATTTCTTAGCTAAAACACCTCCCTTTGACCGACTCTCTGAGACGGCTCTTCTAGCGTTGGTGGCTAAATGCCAACTCCTAGGCTACAGCACCGGGCAACCCCTGTTTGAACGGGAAAAAATGCCGGCTCAGGTGGCAATTATTTATCAAGGCCAGGCTCGGCTGCTGGGGTTTGACCAGCGATCGCAGCGCCACGTCAGTTTGCGCTTGGTGCAGTCACAGGAAATTATAGGTTGGGCTGGCTTGCTCAGGGGAATTCCCTGCGAAACGGCGATCGCCTCTACAGATGTAATCGCGATCGTCATACCTGCTGAAGATTTCCTGAGTGTAGTGGAAAAACAACCCACATTCGGAGAAGCCTTTCGCGCTCACTCTTCCTTGAGCGAAGTATTTGAACTGTTGAGCCTGGAATTGCAGCGCCAAGCCGACGGTACTTCCAATCTCAAGGAACTCACCCTGCAAGCTTGGGAAGACGCGACAGTTGTCAACGTGCCAAAGGGCAACAAAAAAACCCAAGAGCTCGCCCAAGAGTTAGAGGCCGATCGCATTTGGCTCGTCAGCAGCGGCGTCTTGGGCGATTTTCCCACCGGTAGCCGTTTCTCTGTGGAAACCGCAGCCAAATCCTTAAAAGTAGAAGGCCACGCTGGCGCGCGCTTGGTCGGCTTCCGCGAACCCCCAGAACCGCAACCAGAGTCACAAATCGAAACTTCGATACAAGACCCAGGCGTGAGGTCGCTTAGTGGTGAAAAATCGCTGGTGATTAAGCCCGCACCACCTCCTGCAGACCCGCGAGCCGAAGTACCAAAGGATACGAAATATCCGGTTTTCCGCGCCAAAGGAACCATAGATGCGCCCCTAGCTTGCTTCCAAATGTTGAGCAAGTATTTCGGCATCAAATTTCGTCGGGATATCATCCGCAAAGTTCTAGAAAATCAGTTAAAAACCGCTGGTGCGATCAACTTGCAAGCCTGCGGGGCGATCGCCCAAAGCATCGGCCTCACGCCCCAATTAGCGCAAGTCCCAGCCGAAGCCATCAACCGCATCAAAGCTCCCGTAATGATTAAATGGGAAGATAGCTTTGCCATTATTTACAGCATCACCGAGCAAGAATTGGTGATGGCAACTCCTGAAAAGGGGCTGATGCGGAAGCGGATACCTCAGTTTAAAGAAATCTGGGGAGAACTAGGAGAAGTCCTGCTGCTGCAAGCTCCCCAAGTCGAGCAAAAAGAGCAGTTCAGCTTCTGGTGGTTTGTGCCGGCGCTGATGGAACACAAAACAGTGTTTTTTGAAGTGCTGTTAGCCTCATTTTTTGTACAGTTATTCGGTTTGGCTAACCCATTAATCAGCCAAGTAATTATTGATAAAGTATTAGGTCAGCGCAGCATCGACACCCTGGATATTTTGGGGGCGTTTTTGTTAGGTGTTGCCCTGTTTGAAGGACTGCTAAATGGTTTGCGTACCTTCTTATTTATAGATACTTCCAACCGTATCGATGTCAAATTGAGTGCGGAAATTATCGACCACTTACTCCGGCTGCCCCAGAATTACTTTGACAACCGGCGCGTCGGAGATTTGGTTTACAAATTCAGCATGATGGGCCAGATTCGGGAATTCATGACGAGTACAGCTTTAACAGTTGTTCTCGATGCAGTATTCTCGGTGGTCTACGTCGCGGTGATGCTTTCCTACAGCGTGAAGCTAACCTTCGTATCTTTGGCAGTGGTACCGATACTGGCGCTGATGATTATTCTGATTAATCCGCTGGTGCTGCGCCTTATCAAACAAAGAAATATGCGTTTTGCTGACTCTCAATCTTATCTAGTAGAAGTAGTCAGCGGAATTCAAACTGTTAAAGCTCAAAATATTGAATTGAAATCTCGCTGGGAGTGGTCGAGCCGCTACGCAAAATACATTACAGCCAGTTTTAAAACAATTATCACGGGGACTACTGCAGGTACGATTAGCAGCTTTTTAAACCAGGTGGGTAACTTGGCTCAGTTGTGGGTGGGAGCTTATTTGGTACTGAGCAATGACATGACTTTGGGTCAGTTGATTGCTTTCCGAATTATTTCGGGGAACGTGACTGGTTCGCTGCTGCGTTTTGTGAGCGTTTGGCAGAGTTTCCAAGAAGTCTCGATGTCGATCGATATGCTCAAGGATATTGTCGATAAACCCACGGAAACCAGCGAGGAAGACAGGAGCAATATCCCGCTGCCGGCAATTCAAGGGGATGTTAAGTATGAGGAGGTTTCGTTCCGATTTCTAGAAAGCGGGGCTCTGCAATTGGCGAATGTGAATTTGGATTTTCCCGCTGGCAGTTTTGTGGGAATTGTGGGGGGAAGCGGTTCCGGTAAAAGTACGGCGATGAAGCTGTTGCAGCGTCTTTATGCCCCGCTTTCGGGCCGGATTTTTATTGATGGTTACGACATTGCCAAGGTGGAATTATATTCGCTCCGCAGTCAGCTTGGGGTGGTGCTGCAAGATACTTTGCTGTTTAACTGCTCGGTACAGGAAAATATTGCCCTGAGCAATCCCGATGCGAGTACGGATGAGATTGTGCGGGCGGCAAAATTAGCTGTGGCTCACGACTTTATCATGGGCTTGCCTGCTGGCTACAATACGATAGTCGGAGAGCGGGGTGCGTCGCTTTCTGGGGGTCAAAGACAGCGTTTGGCGATCGCCCGCACGATTTTGCAAAACCCGAAATTGCTGATTTTAGACGAAGCTACAAGCGCCCTCGACTATCATTCCGAACGCCAAGTTTGCAATAACTTAGCAGAAGCTTTTGCCGGCCGCACGGTGTTTTTTATCACTCACCGCCTGACTACCATCCAAAACGCCGACATAATTATTATGATGGATCAAGGCTCTGTAGTCGAGCAGGGAACTCACAAAGAATTAATGGCTCTTAGAGGACGTTACTATTGCCTCTTCCAACAACAAGAGTCATCGAATACTTGATATCTCACAACTGACAACTTACAACCGATAACGAACAATTAATAATTTGGGAAGTAACAAATGGCTATGAAATCGATCACGCTTTCTGAGCAACCAATCATTCTCGAAAAACCAGCGATTTGGTCCCACTTGTTTTTGTGGATGATCATGCTGATGACCACTTCGGGTGTAGTTTGGGCTTATTTTGCTAGCGTAGAACAAGCTGTCCCGGCTGTGGGCCAATTGGAACTAAAAGATGGTGCTAGAGAGATCCAAGCACCCGCTACAGGGGCGGTGGTGAGACTTCACGTTGAAAATGGCGATCGCGTGGAAAAAAACCAGCCTCTGCTCACTTTCAACCCCCTAGCACCCGCAGCAGATTTAACGTCGGTCCAGAAAACTAAAGAGGCCCTGGAAAAAGAAAATAAATTTTACGAAGATGTTGTTAACGGCAAACTTCAAGGCCCGATTCCTTCTAATTTAGAATCCACAATCAAGGACAGACAGAGCCTCGTGGCACAAAATCAAGTGCTGCAAGCTCTGATTGACGAGCTGTACCTCAACAGGGGATCGAGCGGAAATTTTGATGCCAGTCAGCAAGGACTGTATGTTAATTATCGATCGGAATTTCTCTCTCGCGTAGCCGCAGCCCAAGGTCAAGTTCAGGAGTTGGACAAACAACTCAAGCAAGCTGAGAATGCTGAAAAAGCTGCCGGCGCTCAAATGACCGTCGCACAGCAACAATTGGGTTTTGCTCAGAACCAATTAAATTATTCTCAACAGCAGTTAGCTTCTTCGCAAGAGCAAGTCAAATCAGCCCTGGCTCAAAAAGATTTGGCTGACGAACAGTTAGCAAAATCCCAACAAGTCTTGAAGTCTAATCAAGCCATTCTGGGTAGACTAGGCCCGCTGGTAGAGCAAGGAGCGATCGCCGAACTGCAAAAAGAAAAGCAAGAACAAGATGTTTTCAGAGGCCAAAGCGACGTTCTTAAACAGCAAGATCAAATCAAGCAGCGCGAAGGTGAAATCAACTCCCGCAAAGGCGAAATTAACACGCGCCGAGGCGAACTCAATACCCGCCGGGGTGAAATTAACGCCCGTCAAGGTGACATCGAAAAAATTGCCGCAGAAATAGAGCGCCAGCAAGGAGAACAAGCGCGCATTCAGGAGTCTATAGCCCGCGCCGAAGAACAGTTAAAAAACACTAAGGATGCCTGGGCTAGAGAACTGTACACCAAAATTGCTGAAAACCAGAAACAAATTGCCAGCAGCGATTCTCAGCTTAGCCGCTTAAAAGTAGAAAACCTCAAAAAGCTGTCCGAGGTAAATGCTCAGCTAGAAAAAGCGCAGCAAAACCGCGATACTCAAGTGCTGAAGTCTCCAGTCTCGGGGGTAATCTTTGATTTGAAACCTTCTAAGAAGCAGGATGCGAAGTTGGATATAACGAAAGATCCGATTTGCCAATCCATCATTAACTCAGTGGTAAAACCTGGGGATCCCCGCCCGAAACGCTGCGAAGAAGCTTATTATGAAGCGCAGCAAACCGAGAAGCTGCTCAAGGTTTTGGACGACGAAAACGGTCTGGAAGCAGTTGTTTACCTCGAAAACAGCAACGTAGCTCTGGTATTGGATGCCATGAGACAGAAGCGCGAGAAATTGGAGCCGTATCACGGCAAACAATTAGATGGAGAAAAAATTGATTGCGAAAAAGGTAAAAGTTGCGTGTGTCCAGAGAAGGAAGTTAACAGAGAGAAATTGGGTCTGACGAAATACGCCTGCGTGCCTGTAGAAGTCAATGTTGAAGCTTTCCCGGCCTTGGAGTTTGGTACTGCTGAGGGTGAAGTGAAAGAGATTAGCAAGGATGCTGAGCCTCCTACCGAATTGCGGAAATACTACTCTTTCAAAACCAAAATCAAGCTCAAGAATCAAAAGTTTTTGTTGAACAAGGGCAAACCAAATCAACAGGAAGTTAACTTGCAGTCGGGAATGGCTGTAAGTTCTAATATCAACATCGGCAAGCGGACTGTTTTGCAGATGTTTATCAACCGATTTACTGGCAAACTGGATACGTTCAAGACTGTTAAGTAGCGAGCTGTTGACTGTTGACTGTTGACTGTTGACGGTTGACGGTTGACGGTTGACTGTTGACGGTTGACTGTTAATTGTCAGTCGAAAAGCTGATGACTGGATTTTACACTTCCGATGCTACCGGATTTGATGTTAATGAAAAAATATATTTTATTTAGTCTATACCTAATTCCTGTTGTTATATTAATCGGATTTGTAGCGCATTTTAGCATCAACGTTCCCATCGATGACGAGTGGAGATTAGCCCCCTTGTTTGAAAAAATCGCTCAGGGAAATATAACTTTTAACGATTTTTGGGCCTTGCACAGCAATCACCGCATAGTGTTCCCGAAAATAATTATTTCGCTGCTGGCTTTTGCTTCTAGATGGAATATTAATTATCCGTTGTGTCTCAGTATAGGTTTGGCGGGGCTAACTTTTATCGCCACCTACAAGTTATCTTCTCTACAAGCTAAAAATGGAGATAATTTGTGGCATTTAGCTAATATTTTAACTTGTATATTGGTGTTCTCCCTGGTTCAGCACGAAAACTGGCTTTGGGGATTTCAATTAGCCTGGTTTTTGGTAAATTTGTGTTTTGTATCAGCGGTTAATGTGCTGGTTTCAAATAACAATTTTTCGCCTAAAATTAGAATATCTCTTGCTGCTATATTCTGCTTTATTGCTAGTTTTTCCCTGGCTCAAGGTTTGCTTTCTTGGTTGGTGGCAATTCCGGCTGTGATGGCTTTAGAAGGAAAAATAGTACATAAAAAAATCAAATTAATTGTATGGATGTTGCTGTTTGTGGCAACTTGTGCTATTTACTCAATAGATTATCATCCGAGCCGGAAAACAAGTATTATTTCATTGTTGAATAAGCCGCTGGTGGTGATTGATTATTTTTTAAGTTTGTTGGGTTCGCCAATTGTGCGATCGCCCGGAGTTTCTGCAGTGGTAGGATTGGTAATATTCACAAGTTTTATATTTTTTGTATGGCATTTTGGGAGAAAAATTACCGAGAATCGTGAGGCCTTACCTTGGCTGTCAATAGGTTGGTTTTCGGTTTTAGCGTCTTTGTTTATTACCGCTGGGAGGGCAGAATTTGGGGCGATTCAGGCGATCGAATCTTCAAGATATACGACTAATTCGATTTTGCTGTTGATTGCTCTGGTTCAGCTCGGACAATTGTTTGTCCGAGGTAATATTGCTACCATAAATCGCAACTATAAATTTATTTATAGGGGATTGGCAGGGCTGTTAATTGGGATAATTATTGTTAATTATCAACAGGCGATCGCCCAAACTAGCTCGGCACTTCTTTACAAGCAAGGCGCTCAAAATTGTTTGCAATTAATTAACTATTTGGAACCGTCGGACTTTTTCAAGAATTCGCCAGAAAGCTGTTTGAGGGTGCTGAGCAAAAAAACTTGGCTGGTGAGAGAAGGCGCTGCAATTCTTGATCGAATAGGTTGGAGAAAGTTCCCTAAAAATGTAGAATTTATTGCTAATCCAGAGAAAGTTTACGGCTATTTAGACAAACCCCCAACGGGCGAAAAATCTTTCAAGGCTGCTGGTTGGGCAATTTTGCCAGAAAATTTGCAACAGCCGAAGATTGTACTGCTATCTGTCGGTGACAAACAAGCTTTTTTTGCTAACGCTTATGTAAATTTGGACAGTCCCGATATTGCTAAGATTTTGAAATCGCAGTTGTACCATAATGCGAGGTGGGCGGTTGATTTGTCCGATCGCGATTTGTCGATCGACCAAACCTATATCAAAGCTTGGGTGTATAATCCTGTTGACAACCAGTTTGTCCAGTTGCGCGGAGGATGAAAAGTGAAAATTTCGGTGATTGTACCAGCCCACAATGAAGAGGGCTGTTTGTACGGTACTGTACGGGCTTTAGCCCAGACGCTCGATTTAGAAGGGATTCCGCACGAAATTTTGATTGTGAATGACAATAGCACCGATCGAACCCTTGACATTTGCCAGGAATTGTCAGAGACTTTCCCCACAGTTAGATACATCAACAATCAGCCTCCCAACGGTTTCGGATTTGCGGTGCGCCGGGGTTTAGCAGAATTTGACGGCGATGCTGTAGCAATTGTGATGGCGGATGCTTCCGACGATCCCATAGATTTGGTAGCAGGATACCGCAAATTGCAAGAAGGATATGACTGCGTTTTCGGTTCCAGATTTATCAAAGGTGGCTTTGTTGTTGATTATCCAATTCACAAATTAGCAATTAACCGCTTAGCAAACTGGTTTGTCAAAAGTATTTTCGGCTTGCGCTACAACGATATTACCAATGCTTTTAAACTCTACCGCCGAGAAGTGATTGAAGGCGTGCACCCGATTTTAAGCCATCATTTTAATTTAACTGTGGAACTGCCTTTGAAAGCAATTGTTCGGGGTTTTTCCTATACGGTGATTCCTCTGAGGTGGTACAATCGGACTGCTGGTATTTCTAAATTGAAAATCAAAGAAATGGGCAGCCGATATTTATTTATTGTCTTGTATGTGTGGCTGGAAAAACATCTTTCTCGCGGCGACTATCACAGGACTCGAAAGATGAATGAGTTAAAATTAGATTTATTGTCAAAGTCAAAGACTGAAGTGCTGACTGCGAAGGAATGATGACTAATGATTTTGGCAGCGCCGCCATTGATACTTTGATGGCGATACTACTGCGTACCAAAATCGGGACTGCAACTTAGGTAATGGGCGCAACCTGCGGAATGGTTACGAAAAAATGGTCAAATGGCTCAAAAGTGCGATCGCGCGATAAAATTTAACTTAGGAGGCTATGGGGAAATTTTCTTGAAAAGATATACTAAATTGGGAGGATTAAGTCATGGTTTTTACAGCCCAAGAAATGGCAAGATTGATGCCAGATGCCAGTCAACTTGAAAGTGATGAGCCAGAAATGGAAAGTTCCCTGCATTATATTCAATTAGCATTATTAGTGGCCTGTTTAGAATGGCAATGGCGCGGACGCAACGATTTTTTCATTGGAGCCAACCTCACGGTTTACTACAGCCAGCAACAATTGCGGAATCGAGATTTTCGCGGCCCGGATTTTTTTCTGATCGCAAGCACAGAAAAACGTCCGCGTCGTTCCTGGGTAGTTTGGGAAGAAGATGGTAAATACCCCGATATAATTATAGAATTACTCTCTAGTTCTACCGCCAGAGTCGATCGCAAGGAAAAAAAAATATTATATCAGAATCGGTTTAGAACTCCCGAATACTTTTGGTTCGATCCAGAAGATTTAGAGTTTAGTGGTTTTCGTTTAATCGGTCAAGAATATCAAGCTATTGTTGCCAATGAATTTGGTAGATTGTGGAGTGAGGTACTAGAATTATATCTGGGAGTTCATGATGGAAAATTGCGTTATTTTACCCCAGATGGTGAGTTAGTTGCTACACCAGAGGAAGCTGCACTGCAAGCACAGCAACAAGCTGCACAAGCCCAAGAGCGGGCTGAGCGATTAGCGAATCAGTTGCGGGCTTTGGGAATTGAACCAGAATAGTTGTCAAAATTCATTGACAAGATGACTCAATTTTAATGCGAGGCATACCTCAACACAATTTTGCAATAATTTAACAGCAGTAATTAATCCTCTAAGAAAGTTGAGTCAATGCCTGAAAGAATTTTAATTGTTGGCGGTGCGGGTTTTATCGGCAGTTGTTTGGCAATTGGCCTGAAGAAACTGCACCCGGAATGGCAAATAATTTGTTTGGATAACCTGCGTCGCCGGGGCTCAGAATTGAATATTCCGAGGCTGAAAAGTTGCGGAATTCAGTTTGTTTACGGGGATATTCGCACGGCGGCTGATTTAGAGCCAGTTGCACTCAACCCTGATTGCATTATCGATTGTGCTGCGGAGCCTTCTGTGCTGGCTGGTTTTAGTTCGCCTCAGTACGTTTTGCAGACGAATTTACTGGGTACTGTGAATGTTTTGGAGTTGGCGAGACAGACTGGTGCGAGTTTGTTGTTTTTGTCTACGAGTCGGGTTTATCCGATCGCCAGCGTGAAATCTGTTAAGCTGTTGGAGTTGGATGAGAGATTTGCGATCGCCCCTGAGCAAGCATTACCCGGTATATCCGAGTTGGGCATATCAGAAGACTTCCCATTAAAAGGACACCGTTCGCTTTACGGAGCAACTAAATTAGCTTCGGAATTGCTGATTGAGGAATACAGAGAAGCATACAACCTGCAGGCAATTATTAACCGTTGCGGGTTAATTACTGGTGCTTGGCAAATGGGTAAAGTCGATCAGGGAGTTTGCGGTTTGTGGGTAGCCGCTCACTATTTCCAAAAGTCGCTGAATTATATCGGTTTTGGCGGCAGCGGGAAGCAAGTTAGAGATTTGCTGCACGTTGAAGATTTGTTGAGATTAGTTAATTATCAGTTAGAAAATTTTGCTAAATTTGACGGCGAAGTTTTTAATGTAGGCGGCGGTTTGAGCAACAGTCTTTCTTTGGTTGAGACAACTGATTTGTGCCAAAAAATTACCGGGAAATCGATTCCGATTCATCCTGTTTTGGAAGAACGGGCGGGGGATATTCCGATTTTTATTACCGATTCTTCTAGGGTGATGGAGAAAACCGGATGGCAGCCTATGATTGGCCCGGAAGCCGCTTTGCAGGATATTTATGATTGGATTGCTGCTAATGAGGCGGTTTTAAGTTCGATTTTGTAGGGATTTTTTGCACCGCAGATGTTTTGTGGAATTCGGTAATAAAACCATTTATTCTGCGCTAAGGAAACGGCAGTACCCTGTCCTGTTTCATCCCTTCGGGTATAACGCCATTTTCAGCAAGCCCTCATTATTGCCGTTGAGGTCGAGGTTTTCGATGATGGGAATTTCTGAAGGTGAAGAGGCTATTATCCCCAGGTTAATATCAACTATTATTTGATTTTTATCGATAATTATCACGAAAGATATACGTTTTGGCGTTGAATTTTTGCTTCTATTCCCGGTTTATGACTATTGTGGAAGATATCAGATAGAAACGAAATTTTCTATCGCCTGGTCGATCGCAATTTTTGCGTCAAATTCCAGCAGCCATTACGATGCTGAAAAACATAAGCCCCCGGTTGTCCATAGGTTTTGACTAAATCTTCTGACTCCGTACCAGTTATATTTCCAGTGTACTTATATTGAGCCTTGATATAATCCACTCGAAACCTGTCTTTAGAGACGCGCCTAAAATCAATTTTTAGCCTCGTATAAGGACTATTATCGACACTAGAAGGGACAAGGATAACCCAACGATAATCCCGTAAGCTAATACTAAATTCATCGTCTTGGCGGCGCATCATTTCCAGCAGTTGGCTGGGATTTTCATAATTCCGCACTTCAATGCGATTTGCTGTGTAAGTCGATCGCATATCCGTCCCTTGATAGTCTTTTCCCCTCACGAAATTCTCAAAAAATTGTTTGTATTCATCAGGCGCACAGTATGCAGGTACGGTTGCTTGACGCGGTATATTGCCTTTGGTTTCGGATTGGGCGATGTTTTGTTTTTGCGTTGGGATACTTTGGGCGCCGGAGGGGGCATTTGCACTATAAATTGGGATGAGTGCTGTGAATATTAGCGGTATCAGCTTGCGATAATTCATTAATTTTTGAATTGATTATGGACTTACAAAGCTCAAAAAAATCTGGTTTTTAACAGATTTTATAGAAAATTGAATTGGGTAGTGAGTCGAGAATTGCCTTAGCGAAGCCCTCGCAGAGAATCGTACTTTCTTCAGTCCGATCGGGCTGACTTCGTGTGTATAGACGCGGTTTCAAGCGCCGACTCTGATCATCTGATCAATATAAATTATAACTATGCTTCGATGCTTTGACAAACATTTGACCTCCCAAAAACCGCCACAAAAAAGGCAATTTTAAGTAAATTTTTAACAGCAGCGGCGAAGCCGGGCGCCCTTTCGTCGAAAACGGTAAAAATCTCGGTATCATCACCTCAACATCAAACCCGACAGTTTGTAAAAGTTCTTGCAACGATAAGTGCGTAATCGGTAATTGATGGTCTATAAAATCGTAGTATTCCTTGTAAGAGTATTTAAAATTAGGCTGAATCACCAAAAGTGAGCCGCTAGGCTTCAGCGCATAAAAGCAAAACGAGATAATTTCTACAAGTTCCTCTTTGTTGCGGAGATGTTCAAAAAAATTAGAGATAAATATCCGGTCAAATTGTTCGGAAAAAACGGATTTGTCTCCACAGCTTAAAATATCGATATTCAGTATTTTTACATCGGAATTTGCAAATAACTTTGAATCGGGATTGAGATCGATCAAGCATTTTTTGTCAGCCAAAATTTGATTGATAAACTCGCAGTAGCCTCCGCCAATATCTAAAACGGCTGACTCTGGAGGAACATAATCTTGTAAAAACTCATCAATGAGAACTTTCCAGAGTGCCACCTTGGCTTGCATTTGGCGGGAATCAAATCGGTTAGCGTACAACTTTTTGAGATATGTGTCAGTTTTCATAGTAAGATACCATAGACTAAGTATGAGTTTATCACGCGAGACAGGCAACTATGAACGTTATATCTACCGAAATACCTGAAGTTTTGATAATTGAGCCGAAAATTTTTGGAGACGATCGCGGTTTCTTTTTCGAGAGTTTCAATCACCAAGCTTTCGTAGAAAAAACAGGCGTAACGACAGAATTTGTTCAAGACAATCATTCCAAGTCTTCTAAAAATGTCCTGCGCGGTTTGCACTACCAAATGCAGCAGCCTCAAGGTAAATTGCTGCGGGTAATTGCGGGCGAAATATTTGACGTAGCGGTGGATATTAGAAAAAGTTCGCCAACTTTTGGGAAGTCCGTAGGCTGTTTATTGAGTGCAGAAAATAAACGGCAACTTTGGGTGCCCGCAGGTTTTGCTCACGGTTTTTTAGTAGTATCAGACATTGCTGAAGTTTTGTACAAAACTACAGATTACTATGCACCCGGACACGAACGGTGTATTGTATGGAATGACCCGGATTTGGCGATCGACTGGCCGCTAGATGGTGCCCAACCAATCTTATCAGCTAAAGACAAAGCCGGACAAACGTTGAAAAAAGCTCAAGTGTTTTAATCGTGAAAATTTTACTCGCAGGCGGCAGCGGACAGCTAGCTCAAGAATTGCAGTCGATTTTATTATCTTCAGGAGAGGTTATTGCGGTCGATCGCACTCGCGTCGATTTGTCCCAACCCGAAACCATCCGCCAAGCAATGGCAGAAATTCAACCAAATTTAGTGCTCAATTCCGGCGCTTATACTGCGGTAGACAAAGCCGAAAGCGAACCAGAATTAGCACAAACAGTCAACGGCATTGCACCGGGAATTTTCGCAGAAGAATGCGAAAAACTGGGAGCAACTTTGATTCACTTTTCCACCGATTACGTCTTTGATGGCAGCAGCGGTTCTGCTTATCTCGAAACAGATTCTACTAACCCGCTGGGAACTTACGGAAAGTCAAAATTAGCCGGCGAGGAAGCAATTCGGCAAGCGGGAAACCGACATATTATTATTAGAACCGCGTGGGTTTACGGCAACGGCGGCAAAGGTAATTTTGTCAAAACTATGCTGAGGTTGGGAAAGGAAAGAGAAGAGATTCGAGTAGTAGCAGATCAGATCGGCAGTCCAACTTGGACAGGCGATTTGGCTGCGGCGACTGCCCAAATTATCCCGAATCTAGGGCCAGAAACTTTTGGAACTTACCACTATACTAACAGTGGTGTTTGTAGTTGGTACGATTTTGCGATCGCCATTTTTGAAGAAGCAGAAAAACTGGGCTTTCCCCTCAAAATTAAGCGCGTAATTCCCATCACTACCGCCGAATATCCGACACCCGCAAAACGTCCCGCTTTTTCGGTTCTTTCTACGGTGAAAATATCAGCACTTCTGGGCGCGCATCCTCCCCACTGGCGGCAAGGACTCAGACAAATGCTCGCAAAAGAAGTCAAATAAAAAACTGAAGTCAACCTCAAAACGTGAGGGCGGGTTTTGTTCAAAAATTATCTGTTGCAAGCTGTACAACATCTAGGGGCTCTGGCTTAACTGAACTTTATTGAGCAAAACCTGCCCATCAATTAAACATCTTCCCCAAATCCATGAAATTAAAACAAAAATCTATTTTAATTGCGGCATCAGTTATCGCGATTTTGATACCAGCCTCCTATATTTTGTACCTGATATCGCAAGCGGGAGACTTGTCTAATTTTGATTATTGGTGGATGACATGGAATTTTTATTCAGTAGATGGTTTTTCGACAAATCCTTTTAATTGGATATTTCGGGCAAACGAGCATTTTGTCTTCATTCCGGCAATTATCTATGCCTTGAATATCGCTGTCACCAAAGGATCAAATATTGGTTTGTGCTTAGTTGCCTGGTTTTTAGCTTTGATTCAGTGCCACGTATTAATTGCTTTGCTGCCATTAAATTTGAGGCGCGATCCTCTGCTGTTTATATTAATTGTCCTTAGTATTTCTATTTTTAGTTTTACACCGGCGGCGGCTCACAATTGGATGCGGGGATTCAGCGGTGTTCACTGGATAATTGCTAATTTATTTGTAATTTGTTCAATATTTTGTTTACAATTTTATGCGAAGTTTTTGTTAGAAAAAAAAGAGGCGCAACCCCTGAATATTCATTCCCAGGCAGAGCCTGGAAACAAGGGATGGAAATCAAATAACTGGGTAATTGGTAGTATTGTGTTTGGAATTTTAGGCTGTGTTAGTTACAGCACTCCTTTGGGTTTGTGGCCGATATTGTGTGCTGCTGCGGTTGTGCTGCGGTTTCCTCGGCGAATAACTTATTGGTATTTCGGTGCTTCGATTGCAGTGGTTGGTCTTTATTTTTTAACTTATAAAACTCCTGCAAATCACCCTTCTTTAACTAAAGTTAACCCGCTCAAAGCTCTCGAATATATTCCGATTTATCTCGGTGGAATTTTTAGCGAAGATGTGATTATCGCATCAATTTTTGGTATAATTGGTTTGATTGCTGTAACGGGTTTTATCAGTTATTGGCTATTTGTAAAAAAAGTAGAGCGCCTAAATTGGCTGCCTTGGCTGTCAATTCAATTGTACGCGCTACAAACGGCGTTAATGGCCGCTGTTAGCCGATCGGGATTTGGCATCGAACAGGCCACCGCTTCCCGCTACGCGACACTCCCCGCTTTGTTTTGGATGAGCACAATTGTTCTCGCAGTCTTGTGCGTGCGGGAGTTTCAAGCGGCACCGAGAATCCAAAAACGTTGGCTGACACTGCTGTTTGCAGTCACCACAGCCGCCGTGATTTTAATGTACGGGGTGGGAGGCGAAACTGCAATGGCGATCGCCCGCAGAGCAACCTATCAACCATTAGTATCACTTTCATTGCAATTAGGCATCACCGACATAACATTAATTAAAGACAAAGTAGGCAACAAACCGGCGGCATTTGTCGGATTAATCGATGCTTTAAAAACTAACAACTTAGTACCATTCAATCGCAACATCAAAAAACATAATTTCTGTGCAGTATTAGACACACAAATCGATTCCAATTTACTTTCAGCACCCAAAGACGGAGTACCCGGATATTTTGATACACTAACTACCCTCGCACCAGCCGCCGCCAGAGTAATTGGCTGGGTGGGAGACCCCGAAAATAATGTAAAATGTATTGCAATTCTCAACCAAGAAAATGTCGTTCGAGGTTTCGCAATGTCAGGATTTCCGCGTCCCGACTTAGTGAAATTGTTTGGCACAGCCTATCAATTTGCAGCTTGGAGAGGATACGTTCAAACATCGCCAACAGATACATTATTGACAGCCTATGCCTCCTTTAAAAACC
This sequence comes from Microcoleus sp. S1D4, assembly GCF_036700765.1. Lineage (NCBI taxonomy): Bacteria > Bacillati > Cyanobacteriota > Cyanophyceae > Oscillatoriales > Microcoleaceae > Microcoleus > Microcoleus sp. S1D4. The sequence goes on along the minus strand of NZ_JAUBPP010000028.1, from coordinate 41,146 downwards.
GTCAAGGCTGGGTAGCTTTGCGAAACTCCCAAGTTCTCGATAAAAACTAAAACACCTCTCTTTCTCCTTCTCTGCGCCCTCTGCGGTTAATAAAAAAATCTCATTTACAACACAAATGAAATAGAATAGCTTTATGCCAAAAGACCTCAGTTTCGTAATCCCCGTTCACAACGAAGAAGCCACCCTCAAATTGCTGTTTGAAAAAATAAAAATTGTCATGTCCCAAGCAGAGATTGACAGTTACGAAGTCATTTTCATAGACGACGGCAGTCGCGATGCTTCTTGGCGAGAAATTGCAGATTTAGCCAGCCAATATCCTAAATTCATTAAGGCCATAAAAATGCGCCGCAACTTTGGTAAATCCGCGGCACTTTCAGCAGGGTTTCGCAATGCAGCAGGGAGAATTATCTTTACTCTCGATGCCGATTTGCAGGACGACCCAGCCGAGATTCCCAAATTTTTAGATGGTTTAGAATTGGGATTCGATTTAGTTTCCGGTTGGCGCAAACAGCGGAACGACCCGCTTTCTAAAACCTTACCTTCCAAGCTGTTTAATGCCGTGGCGTGTTTGATGACTGGGGTAAAAATGCACGACATGAATTGCGGTTTTAAAGCTTATCGCCGGGAAGTTTTGCAGTCGATTAAATTGTACGGGGAATTGCACCGCTACATTCCCGCTTTAGCCAACAATTTGGGTTTTAAAATTGGTGAAGTAGTCGTCGAACACCATCCGCGAAAACATGGAAAATCTAATTATGGTTGGGAACGTTATGCGCGTGGTTTTATTGATTTGTTGACGGTGTTAGCCACAACGCACTATTTGCACAAACCGGGTCATTTGTTTGGGGGATTGGGATTGTCTTTTGGCTTAGTGGGAAGTATTTCGCTTGGTTATTTGATTGTTATTTGGTTTCTGAATTTGGCGGGGATGGGTTTTGGGCCGATCGGGAATCGACCTTTGTTATTTTTTGGGATTTTGTGTACAATTCTGTCGGTGCAGTTGATTTCTTTAGGGATTTTAGCTGAGTTGATTGCGCGGAATGTGGCTGCTGATTATGTGGATAAGCAGATTTGTGAAATTATTGATGATTCGGGTTTTGATGTTTAACCGCAAATAAGATTTGGCGGTTGAAACCGCCCAGTTAAACAAAGCAAATAAGATTCGGCGGTTGAAACCGCATCTACACAAACAAAGTCGGCGCAGGCCGACTAAAGAAATATCTTATATCTGTAGGGAAAAGGCGCTGCTGTTTGCTCAGTTGAAATTTTAAGGAATAGTATTATCTAATTTTAAACAGTTGAAACTGCCAAAAATTTAAACAAAATCGACCGAGGCAGACTAGAGAAATATCTCATAGTAAATCCGGGTTTGGGAGCACCTTTATGAACCAGTCGGTGCAGGCCGACATCGTTTGTGTAGAAGCGGTTTCAACCGCCGAATCATCAAGGGGGTATGTTACTAATTTCAAATTTTAAGCAATAGTATTACCTGATTTTAAACAGTATCCATTTACCTTGTCTATCTACTATTTTTCCGTCAAGATTTGGATGCCAATCGCTGCGAGTCAGGATATAATCGGCATGATAGTTTATGGCTACTTTGACTAAATCCGCACTGCTGCGGCGGATAAATAAGTCATTTCCTCCCCAAATCATTTGCGGGTTTAAGGCAACTCCTAAAATAGCTTCCATGCGATTTTTCCACTGTTTAATGCCTTTGTCGGTAAAAGGAAAGTTCTTGAAGTTGACGACAATCGCTCTTTGGGATAAAAATTGGAAACTGGTAACTGATGGTGGAATTAATACGAGTGCGTCTGGGCTGCTAATTTGCGAAAATCGCACAGCTAATCGGCTTAAATCGTCTTGGGGAACGGCATTGATATTAATTCTTGTTTGAAATACATTTAATATGGGTTTTGGTAGAATTCCGGCTACTCCCAGAACTAAAATTGCCGTGGCTAGCAAAGCTAAAATATGAGTTATAGTCTGTTTTATAGATGTAGCAAATGATGTTTTTTGGAGGATGAATGGAAAAGCGAGGATTGAGAAAAAGACTGGGAGGGTGATTATTCGATCGCCTATTATTTCCCATGAATTAGTCAGCGGATATGTTAAGCTAAAAACAAACGTTCCTACTGCCAAAATCCACAAGAATATATTGTACTTTTGGGGAAGTATGTAGTTTTTATTTTGCCAAACTGCTAATCCTAAGAAAATGATACCTCGAAAAGGCAAAGTCATTACAGAGAGTATTAGCAAGCTAACAGGTGCTTGTTTTTGCGAGTCAACTTCATCTAGCGTCAAAGTAACCGCAATAAATATAATTATTTGAGCAAAAGGTACAGTTCTAGCTAGTTGTAGTTTGGCAATAAAAGCCAGCGGGTAAACTTCGACAAATATGTAATTTAGGAACAGTGCAAAAATTGAGGTTCCGAGAATTACGTAAAACTTTATTTTGTCTTCTTGTGGTAGTAAATTTGTTTTTTTGATGCAAAGCAAGCCGCCAAGAATAAAACAGATAAAGTTGAACCAATTCCCGACAGCCCAACTTGACGGGAGGATGTGGTGGGGATTGCGGACTTGGGCGTGAATGAAGACAAACTCGGCGTTGTCGATAGTGTGAGTGCTCGTAGTACCAGTTAATAACATGGGTACGTATACTATACTTGCCATTGTGGCTAAAAGTGCGATCGACAAAATCAACGTTTTAATCTTGCGCCGCCTTACGGATTCAATCATTAAAACCGGAACCATCATCAATCCCGGTAGCAAACCCACTAAGAATTGCAGCAAACAAGCTAGTCCAAAAAAGAAATATCCTGTTAACCATTTTTGACGCAAACTAAAGTAAATTCCCCAAATTGCGAAGGCCATCGCGAAGGTACTCGGTACTGATTTGGTGGAAAATATCAGGGTGTTGCCAACATCTGTAAATGAAGCGGCTATACATAAAAAAGTCATCGCTGCTGCGGGCAGTTTGGAATCAGTATAAATCTTGATAATTGCGTAGCAGGCTAGGACAAATGAACCGAAGGCTAGGAATTGATAAATAAAATGCGCTAGGGGAATGCTTGTTCCGAAGTTGGCTAGTAAATAGATGATATAATAATAGTAGTATCTGGGATTAAACTTAACCATTTCCTGAACGTAATAATCGTTTTTGTACAGTTCAGGATTTAGCATAAATTCAATTGGTGGCACTTCGGGAAAATTGCCGCCAATGGGAAAAATGTAGCCAGTTGCCATCAGGGAACCGATGATGACAAAAGTATAGAGAGATAGATTAAAATACCTGTGGGATTTTTGATTATTCTGCATTAATAGTTGATTTTTTTTAGCAGATATTAGGTTCGACCGTTCGGAGTTGGGTGCTCTGTTGACGAATTAAGCAGGAATTGTATTTCAATCGAAGGAAGATGATATTATTTAGGCTTGCTGCCTACAGATAAATTGTTAATTTCTAGCGGGCATTGGTTTGTTAATTCCTGTTTGTCGCTACTCAATACTTCAAGCAGCAAATAAATTGGATTTTTACCGCCAACAGATAGATTTAAATCGATCGCACTTTTGCCACCATACTCCATCTTCGCAGAGTCTATCAACTTACCTTGTTTGTTCCACAAAGTCAAGCGCAGGGCAACTCCCGGACATTGCTGGTTAAGTAAAGCGAGTTTGCCGCTAACTTGCGCCCTGTCAGAAATAGCACCTAAATACAGAAAAGATGTATCGAGTTTCGTGCTATTTTTAATGGGAGGAGTTACAATTTTATATAGGTTATCCGATTCTCGACTGACTGAATAATTGGCACTTGTGTAAATTGACTGACGCAAACTAATCCAATCTAACTGCCCGCCCGGTCGATCGACTATTTGTTGCTGCATCGCGTATAAAGTGCGAACTGCTGTGCCTGTATCCGTGGGACGAATTCTCCGATAAATGCTTACAGTCACGCCGTTTTCTAACTTAAACTGTTGTGGTAACAACTGGAAATCGCGGGAAATTTCCCAGTTTTGAGTAAAGACATCATAGATAACTTTAACAACATCTTGCTCGTGCGATCGCAAAACTTGTTCGTCACCCGGTAACACCTGCTGAAAAGGTGTAGCAACCGCCACATATTGCGCCTGTAACAACTCCGGTAGCGGGTAACTATCGCGGGAGTCAATTTGCGGCCTCCCGATGGTGTTTAACTTCCACCAACCCTCCGGCGGGTTTAATTGGCGATTAGCTTGTCTGAGTATATTAGCATTAAAACTGTTAGAAGCACCTGCAATATAAATTGGTTCTTCATCCGGTGCTAATTTTTGCAGAAACTCTACTAATTTTACAACTTCGCCGTAGTCCGATCGCACTAACGGCCCAAAATTACTCACAAACAGTCTTGACAAATCAACATTGACAGGAATCAACCCCACGGCTGCATTCACAATTAAGTAAAAACCCGCCGCGCCCAGCATCAAATAGCGGACTTTTCCCTTGAGTGTCAGCCAAGTTGTCCAGAAAAATGCGGACAAACCCAAAAGTGCGATCGGTGTGACGTGAATTGTATAGTGTAAGTAGCCGTAACGCAACACCAAAAGCCATTCAACCAGCGACAAAACCCCAAACAAACAAACAAAAATAGTCGCCCTAGGAACCAGAATCCGCGTCACAATCCCCGCCGAAAAACCAATCAGTACCAACAGCCAAGTTCCCAAACCGTAAAAAGACGCATAACGAATTAAAATATCATCAACCGGCAAACTCCAAGCCACATATAAATTGCGATAGTTAACTGTCAGAGCACTGCGAGTAAAATCTCCCGCTACCAACATTAAAACACTAAAAGTAGTCCCAGCTATCAAACCCAATTTGATCCCAGATTCAACCAAATCTCGGTAGGGAGATGGCAATGCCGAATCTCTACGGTATATTTGTACGATAAACTCTATCAAAGCCTGTAAACTAGCCGCACCCAAAAAGGCGATCGCACTATAAGCAAAATGTCTCCGCAACAGAATCGCCACCGCCAGACAAACCCCAATTAACGGAATTTTCCACCAAGATTTCAGCTTAACATCCTGCAAATAAACCCAAATCGCCAACCCTACAAATACGCAGCCCCCCGTATCCAAATATCCCCGCAAAGTCGGAATCCAACTCATCGGAATTAATAAACTTAGCAGCACAGTTGACCAAAAAACCCGCTGCGGATAAACTGGAATCAGCCTTGCAGAAATTGCCCCCAACAACAAGCGAAAAGGCAGCACATAAATCAGCGAAATGCTGAGAATGTAACTCAATCGAGAGTCACCAAATAACAGAATAAACGGCACTAACGGCAGAGAAATTAATAGATTCTTTTCCTTAGCCAGTGATTCTATAACTCCAGCCAATGCTTTCTGTGGCGAGTCTCGAAATAAATTAGCCGTATTGACTGTAGCGGTGTTGTATCCCGCGTAATCCCACCAATAAAAAGTACGTTCGCTAGATACATAAATTGACGTTACTCCAACTGTTACCAGAACAACTAAAAACAGAAAAAGTCCATCAATCAGAAACTTGCGACGCAATTTTAAATCAAATAATCCCATCACTCTAAAAAACCTAATTAACTCCAAAACTTCCTCATTCTTCCTTAGCGCCCTTCGCGCCTTCGCGGTTCATTAACTCTTGCAAAAAAACATCCAACTTTTCCGCATATTGCCGGTTCGCCGTCGCACTCGGATGAATATCATGGGGTAAATTATTATTTCCCGGTACTTTCAAATCAACCGAAATATCTACTGTCGCAATTCCATCCTGACTTAACTCATCCAACATCTTAGCAGAACCCGCATTAATTCCCGCTACAACTAACTTAATATTATTAGCCTCAGCCACTCGGTTAAATTCTTCAATAATTGCCTTAGAAACATCGTGACTTTTGTACAATTGTTCCTCAAATTGATTGTAATTAACCTCCAGCAAATTCACTAAAGCCGAAACCCGCATCAGCGGCCACTCGCGATATTCAAGTTTTTTCATGCTGTAGGTAAAATTATTTTCTCCATTCAGCCTAGCATCGGGCTGCAACAGAATTCCGAGTTTATTCCAAGCAACCATTTGTTTGCTTCTCGCCCTCAATAAAGTATTGCGCCTATCGTGAAATCCGGCATAGGCAATTACGGCAATTTTGGGTTTATTTCCTTGTTTTAGTGCTTCTTTAAATTGAATAAACGAGTGCAGCGTGCCGTAGCCGTTAACGCCAAAATTTACTATTTCATATTTAGGTAATTTTTCTTGTAACAACCACGCATAAGTTTCGCTGTCATTCAATGACCAACCGTAGGTAAAAGAACAGCCAAATATCCATATTTCCGGCTTGTTTGACGATTGATTGTAGGTGTTGAGCGGGTGTGTTATTCTTAAACTATTATTGAGATGAGTGGCGTTAAATGAGTAGTTGCCGTTAAGCGTGACTTTGAATTTTCCGGGTAAATGCTTGTAACCGAGTTGCGAATCTTTAGTGAAAAAGTTACCTTTCGGTTCCACGGCCACATCGACATTTTCTATTTGCCAGGGTTTGTATCCGGCAACTCGCAAGACAATTTCAGCGGTGGTTGCAGAGAGCAATATTGGAAAAATTAGATAGGTTATTAATCGGAATGTAAAATTTTTGAGTCTGCCTTTTTTCATGTTTTATATTATGTCCGATCGATTAACTGCAGTAAGGTTCGTAGTGCGGACTTTAGTCCGCTTTCATGCTGCGGACTAAAGTCAACACTACGAACCCTTTTTGTTATGATAATCAACCGAACATGATATTAGATGGTGGCTACTCGTTACCAGGAAGAAATGGGGGTAGGCCCACACCATCCACCACCCCTAGATATGTATAAATCCTGCAAGGATTGCTATATCTGTAACCACCGGTTAAAACCGGTGTGTTACTACTTCTGTGGTGAGTTCTAATAATTCGCTTCCTCCTCGTACTCAGGAGTCTTAGTTTTCTCAGGGATATTCACCCGAGGAGCATTGTAAGGCTTCGGCGCTTCATCGTCAGCCCAAGCATCGGCCTCCACATCATCTTCATACTCGTACTCAACCACAGGCTGCTTCGGGCGAGAAACCTCCGGGCGAAGGTACTGCTTTTCTTCGTACTCTTCTTCCTCGTAATCGTCTTCGCCGCCCCAATTATCCTCTTCGTAATCATCATAATCGTCGATCGCCGACTGGGGTTGTGCTACTGCGCGCATCTGCTGTCGCACCGGCGGCCGGTTCCACTGCGAATCGTCGTCCCAAGGAACTTCCTCCAATGCAGGCGCAGCTACCTTGCTACGCATTTCCGGTGCAGGTATCCGCACGCCCGGCCCTAATTGATATTCCGTAGCAACGGGTTTCGGATAATACCCTTGCTCGTCCTCTTCGCGTTCCCAAGGTGCTTGGCCCAAACCTACGCGCTCTAGCAAGCCTACGCTAAGCTGCCTGAGCCTTTCTTCGGAACCTTCAAACACAATCAAGCGGTTCGGGCCGCTGCTGACAATTTCTTCAATCCCTAACTCGTAAGTGCTGAGAACTTGGTCGGGGATTTGGGGGATTCCTAGGGAAGCGATAATTATAGAAACTAACTTACCGTCTTCGGGGTCGAACCTAAAGCCGCGCACTCTACCCAAAAGTTCGCCGGTTTCGGTAATAACTTCGCTGTTAATCAAAATGCTGTAGACTTCAACATCAACATCATCTTCGATCGCGCTCTCATCTTCCACCAACAGCACGTCGCCGATTTCGCTGACATTGCTGAGGAACATAAACTTCGGCATTCCAGCGACCGCAAATATATTATCACGCAGACCGATCGCCACAACCTCTCGCCGATCGATGTCCACCCACAATTGACTGACTACACCCAAGCGCTTACCTCTGTCGCGGGTGATGACTTGAGTGCCTAGAATATCGGAGCGTTGGCAGATTTGTTCGGATGTCATTATAACTTTAATCCTGATTTATCAAGTATATATATCACTGAACACGGTCATCAACAGATACTCCGGGACTACAACTTAAGTCCGATGACTTGAGTATAAGCTCCCCGCGCTTGAGTAACACCAATTGTACGCTCTGCTGATTGAATCATAGGTCGCCGCAAACTCACAACAATAAACTGGGCTTGTTCAGACTGTCGTTTTATCATTCTAGCTAATCGCTCCACATTTGCCCCATCCAGAAACATATCCACTTCATCAAAAGCGTAAAACGTAGACGGGCGGTAGCGTTGTAGCGCAAAAATAAAACTCAGCGCCGTCAGCGATTTTTCGCCTCCAGACATAGAAGCCAGCCGCTGTACGGGTTTCCCCTTCGGGTGAGCAACCAAATTCAAACCGCTGCTAAAGGGGTCTTCCTGGTCATCTAGCTGGAGATAGCCGTCGCCTTCGGAAAGTTCCGCAAAGATAGTCTGGAAGTTTTCGTTAACAGCATCAAAAGCTTCTTTAAAAGCGCGCCGCCTTAGCGTGGTAAAGTTTTCAATTCTCAACAGCAGTTCAGTGCGTTCTCCGGCCAATGTTGTCAATTTTTGACTCAATTCTTGGAGGCGTTCTTGAGTGCGGTTGTACTCTTCCAAGGCTAGCATATTCACCGGTTCTAGGGCTTGAATGCGTTTGGCGATCGCCTTTACTTCCTGCTGCAATTCCGTCAAATTGGCTTTCTCGACATCTTCGGGAATAGACGGCACCGGATCTGGCATTTCCGCCCGCTGCGCGTCCAATAGAGTGCGGGCGGCGGCTAATTGTTCCCGGCGTTCTTGCTGGGTTTCGTGGAGTTTTTGCAACTGCCACTGCAACTGCTGTTTGGCTAAATGCTGCTCTCGCAGTTGAGATTCCGCCCGATCGCGATCGCCCTTTTCCACCCCCAACTTTTCCTCAATTTGAGCCAAAGCAGCCTTAGATTCAGCAATTTGGCGATCGAGTTCCAACTGCTGCGAAACAATAGCAGCGATCGCATCCGCCCCCGAATTTTGCTGCACTTGCCATTCCTGCAATTTCTCGCTGCCTTCCTTAATTTTCTCTTCCAAACGCCCGAATTGATTTTTCAAGTCTCCTTGGCGCTGCTGGGCGGTTCTGAGAGCCAATTCTCGCTCTTGCAGTTGTGCTTCCAAAGCGCGCAAACCCGACTGCATTTGCTGCCATTCGCTGTGACTGTTGGACTCTTCCAACTGCGCCAAAGTTTGGCGGTACTGCTGCAATTGAGTTTCTTGGACGGGCAATTCCCTCTCCAACAACTGCAACCTAGATTGCGAATCAGTTAATTCCTGAGTATTTTTAGCAATTTGCGATCGCACTTGTTCCTGCTGCGCTTGCAACTTCTTAATTTCCGAATCCAACTGTTCCCACCGCAACTGATTTTCGCGCAAATTCTGTTTCGCCTCCATCAATTCTTGACTGCGAGTTTTGACAGCAACAGCAGCGCGATCGATCGCAATTTTGCACCGTTCCAAAATCCGCTCAATTTCCTCTAGACGTTCTTGCAAAAAGGCGATCGTCCGGGCTTCATCCGCCGCCACACTAGCATCAACCGTGCCAAAATGCAAAGTTGACCTATTACTAGAACTTCCCCCAGTCATCGCCCCGCTACTTTCCAGAATTTCCCCATCCAAAGTAACAATCCGGTACTGTCCCAAATAGCGGCGGGCATCAGTGAGATTGCTAAACACAACCGTACTGCCAAAAACATAAGCAAAAATTTCCTGATAGCGCGTATCGCAATCAATCAAATTCACCGCCGCATCCACAAACCCCGCCGCGCGCCGCAAATTTTCATTCACCGAAAACCGGCCGCCTCGAATCTTATTCAAAGGCAAAAACGTCATCCTTCCCGCCCGTTTTTGCTTCAACAATTCGATCGCCGCAGCCCCCACACTGTCATTTTCCACCACCATATTACCCATGCGGCCGCCCGCAGCAATTTCCAGCGCCAACTGAAAGCGCGGCTCCACCCTGCCCAGTTGAGCCACCAAGCCGCAAACTCCGCCAATTCCGCTTTGCGCGACAATTTTTGCAGTAAACGTGCCTGTCGCTTCTTGCAGTGCTTGAAACTGCACTTCTAGCTTGTCTAACTTGCGCTGTCTTTCGCGCTGTTCTTCCAGCAAGCGAGTTTGAGTTTCCTGTTGCAGTTGCAATTCTTGTTCGGATTCAACTAAAATCTGATTCAGCGATTCTACTTGCAAAGATGCCACGCCTTTGGTTTCCACAAGGCGAGATTGCTGCTCTTTTTTCGCTGCAATTTCCTGTTCCAATACTTGCAGCGATTGGTTTTGTTCTTGAATTTGGTTTTGCAGGCGATCGGCTCTTTCGTCAATAGTAGCTTGTTCTGTACGCTGGGGTTCCAAAGTTTGTTGAATTGTTTCGATTTGGCGGTGCAGTTCCGTTTGCTGCTGCACCCAAGCTTCTGCAGTAGAGGCGATCGCATTTGCAACATCTCTATTCCGATCTAAATTTTCCCGCGCTGCGTCTCGCTGTTCCTCCAAAACTCCTATTTGAGACTGAATATAAGATATTTCAACCTCAATTTGCTCCAAACTTTGCCGAAATTGTCTAACTTCTTCCTCGGTTTGTGCTATGTTAGCCGCCATTTGTCCGGCGGTTGCTTCCAAATCCTGTTGGCGATTTTGCAATTGTCGCCGCTGGGCTTCCTGAGTCGCAATACTTGCTTGCAAAGCCAACAATTCCGACTCGCCCAAAGCTTTAACACGGGCATTCAGCGCGTCAAGTTCGGTAGTTGATTCTTGAATTTGGGTGCTGATTGTTTCCAGTTGTTCGGTGAGAGAAGCAATATTGCGATCGCCCGATTCGATTTGTTCCCGCAGTTTCCATTCTTGTTTTTGCAACTGGCGGAATCTCAGCACAATTTCCCACTGCGACTTTTCTTGAAATTCCGCCCGCAACCTTTGATATTTTTCCGCTTTTGTGCGATCGGAAGCCAGCCTGTCGCGCTGAGAAATCAGCTCTTTTTCCACAATTTGGCTGCGTTCTTCCACATCCTTAACTTCATCCAACTTTTGCCTAGCTAAGGATATTTTGCGATCGAACTGAGCCACTCCCGCCAATTCGTCAATAATTTCTCGGCGTTCCTTAGCATTCATCGAAATAATGCTAGTAACGTCTCCTTGCAAAACAACATTATAACCTTCGGGATAAATTCGTAAACGGTTTAGTTGTTCGTGGAGTTGAGTCAGCGTGCAAGGTGCGCCATTAATGTAATAAGTTGAAGTGTAAGTTCCTTGACGAGTTACTCGGAGTCGGCGCGTCACGCTCCACTCATCCGATTTTAGATTTTGGATTTTAGATTTGAGATTGGATGATTGGCCGTTGTTTTGAGTTGCCGCAATTTCAATTTCTGCGACTTCTTCAGCAGATAAATCATCGGGCAATTTTGGATTTTGAATTTGAGATTTTAAATTGGATGATTGTCCGTTGTTGTCTTCAGTTTCGGGAATTTCGATTGCTTCTACGTCTGTTGCTTCAACAGACTCAACAGACAAATCATCGCCTGCATTTTCTTCCCCATCCTCATCTTCAGCTTGGGTGAACCATTCATCGCCCACATCTTCCAGCGCAAAAGTCGCAGTCACGCTAGTTTCGATGGTACCGCGCTTGTTTTGGCCGCTGTTGACCAAATCCGGCAAACGTTCAGCGCGCATTCCCTTAGAAGTGGAAAGTCCCAGACAAAACAGCAAAGCATCGAGGATATTGGACTTCCCAGAACCGTTGGGCCCGGAAACCACGGTAAAACCGGGCAGCACGGGAATGGACGTTGTGCCGCCAAAAGATTTAAAGTTAGTTAATTCGATCCGTTTAATGTGAACCATATGCTAGGACTAGCTTTGGCTCTATCTAGGTTGTTGTCACAGAGTAACACAGGCATTGGTGCGATCGACAATATGTTAATTTTCCAGCATTGTCGATCGAACAGGTTGTTGAGACTTTTGTCAACAACCCCAGTCACGCGCTACCCAAAAAACTGGTTGAGAACGGTGCCACATTTGTAACCACACCGAAAGCCACCTCAAGTCAATTTTGATACAAATAATTAAATTATGATATATCGAGATTATTTGTGCGATCGCACCTGAAATCCTTGTCCAGAGGGAATGCTAGCAAAAAAAATACCTGAAATTTCTAACATCCCCCCTGGACATCTAAAAACTTTCCGGTAAAATCGAACCAAAATTAATAATGTATAAAGTAACAAACCACATATGGAGGGCAAACCCATTACACCAGCTCAGAACTCGTCTAACCTGTCAGCTTCACCCGAAAGCGACCAAGAACTATTACAAATTTGGGGTCGCCAGCCCTTGAAAGGACACGTCAAAATCAGCGGCGCGAAAAACTCAGCCTTAGTCGTGATGGCGGGAGCGATACTGTGCCCCGACGATTGCCGTCTCCGCAACGTTCCCGGTCTAGCCGACGTCGCCCGCATGAGGCAAATTCTCTCGGCTGTAGGAGTCAAATTAGAGCAAAATGGCGACGTTCTAGACATCAACGCCAGCCACCTCATAGACGCTCAAGCCCCCTACGAATTAGTCAGCCAACTGCGGGCGAGCTTTTTCATTATCGGGCCGCTGCTAGCCCGTTTGGGATTTGCTAAAGTGCCTTTACCCGGAGGTTGCGCCATCGGCGCGCGGCCTGTAGAACTCCACGTTCGCGGCCTGCAAGCCCTAGGCGCTGAAGTCCACATCGACCACGGTACAGTGCACGCTTACGTCAAAGGGCCCAACCGCCGCCTCAAAGGAGCCAAAATTTATTTGGACTACCCCAGCGTCGGCGCAACCGAAACTTTGATGATGGCGGCGACTCTGGCCGAAGGAGAAACCGTCCTTGAAAATGCGGCCCAAGAGCCGGAAGTCATCGATTTGGCAAATTTCTGCCGCGCGATGGGAGCCAAAATTCAAGGCGCAGGTACAAATACGATCGTCATTTCGGGAGTTCCGAGACTGCACGCGGTAGACTATTCAATTATTCCCGATCGCATCGAAGCCGGAACATTTTTAATCGCAGGAGCCATCACCCACTCAGAAATCAGTTTGTCGCCGGTCATTCCCGACCACCTGACTGCAGTGATTGCCAAATTGCAGACAATGGGGGCGAAAATTATTGCCGAATCCCCCGACATTCTGCGAATAATTCCCGGCAAAATTCACACCGCCACAGACATCGAAACTTTGCCTTATCCTGGTTTCCCCACAGATATGCAAGCTCAGTTTATGGCTTTGCTGACTCTGAGCGAAGGAGACAGCATCATCAAAGAAACAGTATTTGAGAACCGCTTGCGCCACGTAGCAGAACTCAACCGCATGGGCGCAGACATTCGCGTTAAAGGCAATGTCGCCGTAGTGCGCGGAGTCTCGATGCTCTCAGGAGCGCCGGTAGTAGCAACAGATTTGCGGGCTTCAGCGGCTTTGGTGGTGGCGGGACTTGCGGCCGACGGCGTAACCACAATCAGCAGCTTGCAGCATTTAGACCGCGGCTACGAGCAATTGGAGGTGAAGCTGCAAAAATTGGGAGCGAAAATGCGGCGTCTCAAGGAGGGAGAAGACCAAACTAAGGCTGAGGCTCCTGTCAATCCCGTGCGATCGAGCTTAAACTGTTAGTTAGTCAGCAGTCAGTTGGTAGTGGGCAGTTGTCAGGAAAGCAGTTGTCAGTGGTAGTGTGTCAAACCCTTTTTGCGTCAGTCTTGTGGTTCTTCCTTAGCAATTCTTCGCTAATCATTAAGGAATGAATGACAACTACCAACTGCCAACTGCCAAATACCAACTGCCAACTGCTTTCCTGCCAACTGCCAACTGACTCACAACTAAAATGTCAAACATACCGCTCCGAGGTTTAAAAGCAGACCAGTTTCGCCACCCGCTAGACTTGGCAGCCACCAACTCTCTCAAACAACTCCCCGGACTAGATTTGATGGTGCGGCAGTTGCTGGGACAACTGGGCGAACAGTTTTTCAGGCTCGAAAATCTGGCTTCCAGCGTCCAAGTCGGCGAAAATCAATTGCCCCACCTGCATCAATTGCTGTTGGATGCCTGCAAAACTCTAGATTTGGAAGTGCCGCAGCTTTATGTCCGCCAGCATCCGATGCCGAATGCTTACACCTTTGCGATGCGGGGAAAACAGCCTTTTGTGGTGATGCACACTTCGCTGATTGATTTGCTCACAGACGAAGAAGTTAAAGCAGTAATCGCTCACGAGTTGGGGCATTTGAAGTGCGAACACGGAGTTTACCTGACTCTGGCTAATTTAATTGTATTGGCCGCCGGTCAAATTTCCCCTCTGGGAACCGTTCTCGCCCAGGGTTTGCAGGCGCAAATGTTGGAATGGTTGCGGTGTGCAGAATTTACGTGCGATCGCGCCGCCTTGCTCGCCACCCAAGACCCAAGAGTGGTAGCATCGTTGTTGATGAAACTGGCAGGAGGTTCGCCGACTTTAGCTCCGAAACTGAATGTCGATGAGTTTTTGGCACAGGCGCGAGCCTACGACGACCTCAGCAGCACGGAACTGGGAGAAATGCTCAAACAAGCTCAAACGGCTCAGTTGTCGCATCCTGTACCAGTATTGCGCGCCAGAGAGATCGATCGCTGGGCCAGTTCAAAAGATTATGAATCTTTGCTTGACAAAAATCGATCGGCGCTTTATGATGGTGAAACCGATAAAAAGGGCGGGTGGCGAAATTGGTAGACGCATCAGACTCAAAATCTGACACCGAAAGGTATGAGAGTTCGATTCTCTCCCTGCCCACTAATAAAAAAGCTTAATAAATATAGGGTTTCAGATGATAAGTCTGGAACCCTAATTTATGTTGGGAATTGGGAATTGGGAATTGGGAATTGGGAATTGGGAATTGGGAATTGGGAATTGGGCATCGGTAACTAATGACAACAGTCAACACTCAGTAGGGGCGGTGCCCCCGTGCCCGCCCTCTTAACAGTCAAAAATCAACAGTCAAAAATCAACAAATTTTATGGGTGAAATCGCCGCTTTAGGCGCTGCATTTGTCTGGGCTTTATCTTCCACCATCTGGCAGCGAGTAGGACAGCAAATCCCCGCAGTGGTGCTAAACTTCCTCAAAGGCGCGATCGCCCTTTTCATGATTTTAGTCACTGTAATAATTTTAGGAAAATCCTTCCCCGCCGTCAACCCCAATATTTTAGCAATGCTGCTGATCAGCGGCGCATTAGGAATTGGCCTCGGAGACACTGCTTTCTTTATCGTATTAAAATATTTAGGTGCGAGGCGAACGCTGCTTTTAGAAACCCTATCTCCTCCTTTAACAGCTTTATTCGGCTTGATATTTTTGCAAGAAAACCTATCGCCCATTGCTTGTACGGGCATACTTTTAACAATCTGCGGCGTAGCTTGGGTAATTGCCGAACGAACAGCCGAAACTACCTTACCATCAAAACAGCTTTGGCTGGGATTAGGCATTAGTTTATTAGGACAAACAGCCCACGCCGCCGGAGCAATTTTATCCCGCGCCGCCTTCAATCAAATAGATATCGATCCCTTATGGACAGCGGCTTTGCGTTTGAGCGGGGGAATTGCAGTTATGTTATGCTTTTTAAACCCAAAAAACCCTGGGACTTGCAAACAATTAACAGCGCCCAAAATATTAGGTGCAATAATTTTAGCAGCTTTTTTAGGAACCTATCTCGGAATTTTCCTGCAACAAACTTCGCTGAAATATGCGCCCGCAGCGATCGCCCAAGCACTCAGTTCTACCAGTCCCCTGTTTGTACTGCCTTTAGCCGTGGTAGCAGGCGAAAAAGTCAGCTTTCGGGCAGTTTTGGGGGTCGTTGGGGCGATCGCTGGAATTGCGTTATTATTAAGTTTGAAATGATTAAATGTGATAAGAGAGATTTAAGATTTTAGATTTGATACCACTTCCCAAAAAGAATGAAACTGTAGGTCGGCTCCCAACCATGATAGTCATCAGTGATTCCCCAATCTAAAATCTAAAATCTAAAATCTAAAATCGTATGAGTGATTATTTAGGCGATCGGCAAAATAGCAAAGTAGCAGCTATTCGCCAACAAATCAATTGGCTGCAACAACCAGACGGCACTCTATTTCAAAAAAATTACGGCGAAAACTGCATCGCAGTCAAAAAAATTAATTCATTTCTACTCCTACTTTTAGCAGACACAGAAACCTTAACTACCAAGGTAGCTCAATCAATTCTAGATCTCAACAATCCACTAAACTTAATCTTTCCCTATGCCAGAGCAATGATGCTAGCATTAGTCTGGAAAAATTCACCCCAAAAAATATATATAATCGGCTTTGGTGGCGGTAGCATTCCCAACTATTTTCACCACTACTTCCCTCACGCGATCGTCGAATGTACCGATATTGACCCCATAGTAGTCGAAGTTGCTCAAAAGTTTTTTGGAATTAAATTAGACGACAAACTAAAAGTAACCATTCAAGATGGTCGCGAATATCTTGCCGGACAAAATACCACCGTCAAAAATGATATAATTATTGTGGATGCTGGTTTTGGTAGCGGCTATATGCCCTATAAATTGGTGACACAAGAATTTTACCAACTTTGCAAAACTCGCTTGTCAAGTGCGGGTGTTGTAGTAGTCAATTTGTTTCACAAGCAAAAGTTTAATGCGGCGGCGGTGAAAACTATTCAAACTGTGTTTGCACAAGTTTATTTATTCAATTTAGATCAGGGTAACACTATTGCGATTGCGACTAATGCTCCAGATTTAACTCAAAATGAAATCTTTTTGAAAGCCGAAATTATTCAAGATTTTTATAATTTAGAATTTTCCTTAATAGAATTGTCGCTTCAACTCAAAAAAGTAGCGCAATTGCCAGAATGGGTAAACAGTTGGGATACCTTGCCAATTTTTACCGATGCTGCAATTCCGGCGGAATATTTCGATTAATAATTGCACGCAAACAACTTTAATTGCAGGGTGTGCAACTTGCACTAAGCTGTTGTGCATTTAAATTGTATATTTGGACGCTCGATCCAAAATCTTCTCCCCTCTCCCCCTCAATCACCATACACAATTGCGATGCACAACAGCTTATAATATCGTTTCCGCTGGCATCGGAATGATTTAACCTTATTAGTACGCAGAGTACACAGAGGGAGAGAATACATATCTGAATCATTCCGATGCTACCGGATTTGATATAACGCATCCGGCTGCTTGTGTTTGTGCAGCATCGCTATAGCAAGTAGCAAGTCCAATCAGTTAACGATCAATACTAGCAAACATCTGTCTAAAAAATACTTGACACTGAAATTGTGGCGGTGTATTATAAAAGTAGTGTAACAAAATAACAACATGAGACTAAAAAGTTGGGAGTCTCCCCGCAGCGAGGGCAGAAACTCCAAAGGTAAAGGCGGATCAGCCAGGGCTCGACAGCTCAAAAAGCAACGGCAAACTCTGCGAAAACAGTTAAAAGCTCAAAGCGATCGAAACACCAAACAAACCACCCACCAAACAAGCAAGGGAAGGAAACCCATAATTCCTTCCCTTTTTTTGTATCTTTTTGCCGTTGCTCAATCCCGCTGAATGTTCGGACAAATCGTGCTACTAATCCGATCGCGCGAGGGTTGCTCTTCCCAGCGGTTGAGAATACCTTGCAACTCCCCTTTCAAAGTTTCTAAAGCTGCAATTTGCCCGGAAATTTCCTCTACCTTCAAAATTAGACGCTGTTTTGCTTCAGAGCAAGGCAAGTCTCCCCGATCGCGAACTTGTAAAATATCCTTAATCTCCTGAAGGCTCAAACCCAGAGTTTTAGATCGTTTAATAAACGCCAATCTGTTGAATACTGCCTCGCCAAACAACCGATAACCAGCGGGCGATCGTTTTACCGCCGGAGACAGCAAGCCCATTTGCTCATAGTAGCGAACAGTTTTCACCGACAAACCGCTACAGGCAGCTACGGAGCCAATTTGGTATAATTTCTCGGCCACAGAAATATTCATCAACCAAGCCTCAAAAATCGAGCATCGAAAGACTTTTCTGGTCAGATCTCGATACGGCCTCAGCCCTAGAAAGTCGATCGCCACATTCCAGAGTGCCATTGCGCGATCGACTTAATAAGGAGGATTTTTCTTAGACACGCTGTTGAGCGTGGGTAACTGAGATCGAGAAGACTGAGGAGGAAGGTAGTATTCGGTAGCAGGGGCGGATTGTTCGGCTCCAGAGCGGTAAATTTGCCACCAGCGGAGGGCCATCGCCACCCCAGCAGTACCCAGCCCAAAAGCCAACAAAGAACCGCTAGCGCCGATGCTGCCGATCGCTGCATCGACAACGCCCACCGTCACAATAAAGCTGGTAATTGGCTCTTTACGGTAAGCAGACCTCAAAAGTCGCGTCCATGAAGCATTCATGTGGTTTTACTCTGTTCTATATTTATTTACAATCTCTAAAACTTAGAGTGGGCGGTGCGATCGAGATTTCTAGCTGAGACTAGCTTCACCTAAATTAATCTGCTCCCCTGTGGGGAATTGTACGGGAGCGAGGCTAAATTGCCAAGCCTGTCAAATCAAAATTTCACCCGAAATATCGCTCCCAAAGCTAGCTCTTGCATTTTCTAAACCGATGTTTCTCGATTGACAAGTCGCTGGGCTTGTTCTAATTAATATTCTAATCAATTCCCGAAGTGGTCGCGGTCAGCAGGGTGACACCCTTGCGAGTGACAGTCCAGACCAACTGTGAGGCTGAGGGGCCCAAAAACTGCTATCAGCCCCCGACGCTAGCTCAGGGTAAATCCCCAAATTTTAGACTTTTGTTCCTCCTCCCAGATGAATCTGTGGAGTCAAATCTAAAATCTAAAACTTGCGCTGAGCGAAGCCGAAGTATCTAAAATCTCAAATCGACTGACCGCGCCATTGCTAAAATTAGTTGAGACCTAACCAGGCCAGCAACCCCTGCCCTGTGACATACTCGATAATTACAGTTAGGGAAAAACCGATCATCGCAGCTCGACCGTTAAGGCGTTCCGCGTAGCTGTTAAAGCCAAACTTTGGTTGTTCGAGTTTGGGAGTGACGGTGGGTTGTAGTTGTGCCATTGCTTTATATACCTTGCGATCGACGCTGTTCAAATGTGAAATCGAATGTCAGTTACAAATCTTAAACATTTCTGCTTCCATTATAAAGAGGGTTAACCGCCATCAACCGTCCGCGCTAAAAAAAACTGCTGCTAACTCAAGCCACTTAATTATATCCGCTGAAAATATGACCAATCAGTTAGATACCGATAAGCCTCCTGTAGCCGTACAGCGAGTTGCCTTTGCCCTTCGTACAGCAGGCTGGATTTGCTTCTGGGTGCAATTAGTGCTAGCGGTGGTAGCGGCGATCATTTTGCTCTTTGCCATCCCCTTCGCCATCCCTAGCGCCACCGCTGCTGCTCGTTCAACCAGTGCCGGCACCGGTGGCGGTGTATTTTTTGCAATTTGCGGGCTGGCAGTTCTTGGTTACAGCGTATTTCGCGCTTGGGGTTTCACTCGCTTGTCGAAACAACTGCGATCGCCCGCAGGCGCTGTCCGCCCCAAAAAAGCAGACACCATCAAACAAGTTCAGTTGACTCTGATCGGCAATTTGTCAGGACTGCTGCTGACGCTGATCGGTGCAGAAGCCATCAGCGGCACGCTTTTAGCCAAATCTCTAGCTCAGCCGCAAGCTTTGTTCGGGGCCGCCGTCGATTTCAGCAGATTTATTCAGCCTTTGGACATATTTGTGGTATTGGCAAATACTCACGCCACGGTGGCCCACTTTGTCGGAATTGTCGGGACTCTTTGGTTGCTCGATCGCATCCACAAGATCTAAAAAATTGTAATCGGTAATCGGTAATTGGGAATTCTTTCTTTCTCCCCCGATCGCCCTCCCAAATTGATGCGGACTCAAGTCCGAACGATCAAACTTCTCCCCCGATCCTCCTCCCGAATTGATGCGGACTCAAGTCCGAACGATCGAACCTCTCCCCCGATCCCCCTCCGGAATCAATGCCAAGCTGTCGAAGAACTTATTCAGATACCTTCTAGCAAGACAACACAAACATCATGGCACTGAAACCCGAGGCTTATTTTGGGGTGACAGATCACGCAACTATTGAAATTTCTCAAGAAAGTTTTCGTTCTGTCCTCGGTCAAATAGAAGCTGAACTCCTCTGTAGCGACACCTACAGCCACGCTCTAGCTAGCTTGCAAACCATGTTGGGTGAAGCAGCATCAGCAGCGGAAATTTTAATTAGAGCCGTTAGCAGAGAAGCTGTCAAGCTGGCATTTGACAGGTTTGGCAAACCAAACAACACGGAAATCCAAGTTGTAGAAGAGACTTTCGCTGCTGCAACTTCCGCCGCCCTATCGGTTAGAGAATTAGAGCCGTCAGTACCCGATCCTGTGTTCTATTGGCGCAGCGCTGCTGTGGAAGCGCCCCCCCAAACCGAGGTCGAGACTGAAGATGGCGAGACAGAAAATCACTCTTCACAAGAAGAGCAACCGGCGCCTCAAGACGAAATTAAAGTTGAGTCGGCTGCACCAGCAACTGTCATCGCCCCTGCAAAATCCTTCCCGGGGTTCGGTTTTCTCAAGAAGACCAAAAAACTCACCAAGGAAGAAGAAGTAGCAATCGCAGTTGAACAGCGAGAAGAGTCTCTGCGGGAGTTGGGTATAGAGTTACGCAAGGGGCGACAAGTTCGATCGCTATCTCTCCAACAACTCCACAGTCAAACTCTCGTCCCACTGCACCACATTGAGTCGATAGAAAATGGGGAAATCGAAAAACTGCCCCAGGATATTTACGTTAGAGGTTTTATCCGCAGGTTGGGCGATGCCTTGGGACTAGACGGCACCGCGATGGCAAATGCTTTGCCCAAACCGGCTCCGAGTCTCGTAACTGCTAACACCTATTTGTCTGTTTCTGACTCGGATTCAGCCGACGGCTTTCAAATGCGTCCCGTGCATTTATACCTCGGTTACACCGCTTTGATGGCTGGGGCGATCGGGGGTGTGGGTTGGCTGTCGCAGCAACCTGTAGTACCGGGTGCCAATGCAGTACCTGAGCCGCAGGTGAAACCGCCCGCCTCTGTGGCACCGTCTCCTAAGAGCCAAGAAAAAGCGCCTCAGCCGGGTTTGAAGAAGTCTCACAACGGGGCGATGATTGTGGGGGCTGACATGGCACCGCCGGAGGTGATTTTTGGTTAGAGTGTGTCGGGCGATCGATCGCCTGACAGCACTCGTGGCGCACGTAAACTGGGAAACCGGATTTGCGAGTTTACATCCATTCCTACATACAGCTTGAATATAGCGGTTCGATCGCGTGGTGAGGTATCCCGGCGCAGGCCGGTTTGGCCGGCTCCGGCCTAGTGAATTTTCCACTGCATCAGGAAACCCGATATCTGCGATAGACTATCTATTTGACCACTCATTTCGAGGTTTTCAATAAGATGAGCTCCCCAGCTACCGTTGCTTCCTCCGATACCGAGTCGCTATCGACTCAGACGCCAACAGTCACGAGTTTGGTTCCTTCAGACGGTGCTTTGGTAGCCGCTGCTGAACAGCCACAAAAATCTTGGACAATAGAAGATAGCGAGAAACTATACCGCATTCAAGGCTGGGGCGAACCCTATTTTTCGATCAATGCCGCCGGTCACGTTACAGTGTCTCCCAAGGGCGATCGCGGCGGTTCCCTCGACTTGTACGAACTGGTTGAATCGCTCAAACAGCGCAATTTAGCTTTGCCCCTGCTGATTCGATTTTCCGATATTTTGGAAGATCGGATCGATCGCTTAAATTCCTGTTTTGCCAGAGCAATCGCTCGCTACAGTTACAAAAATGTCTATCGCGGCGTCTTTCCAGTCAAATGCAACCAGCACCGACAGTTAGTTCAAGATTTGGTGCGTTTCGGTCAACCCCATCACTTCGGACTGGAAGCCGGCTCAAAACCAGAATTAATGATCGCTTTGGCGACTTTGAAAACCCCTGGCGCTTTGTTGATTTGCAACGGTTACAAAGACCGCGAATACATAGAAACCGCAATTTTGGCGCAGCGGCTGGGGCAAACTTCTGTGATTGTGCTGGAGCAAATTGAGGAAGTAGGACTCGCAATTGCCGCCAGCATTGCATTAAAAATTAAACCTGTTTTGGGAGTGCGAGCCAAACTCACTACCAAAGGCGTTGGCCGCTGGGGAGGTTCCACGGGCGATCGGGCAAAATTTGGCTTGACAATTCCAGAAATTATCCGCGCCGTCGGCGAACTAGAACAAGCAGGAATGCTCGACTGTTTGCAGTTGCTGCACTTCCACATCGGCTCTCAAATTTCCTCAATTAGCGTCATCAAAGATGCCATTAGAGAAGCCAGCCACATTTATGTAGAATTAGCTAAATTGGGAGCTAATATGAACTACTTGGACGTAGGCGGCGGGCTCGGCGTTGACTACGACGGCTCTAAAACAAATTTCCACACTTCCAAAAACTACAATATGCAAAACTACGCAAACGACGTAGTAGCGGGAGTGAAAGATGCCTGCGACGAGCGGAAAATTCCTGTACCAATTATCATCAGCGAAAGCGGGCGGGCGATCGCATCTCACCAATCAGTTTTAGTTTTTAACGTACTCGGTACTAGCGATGTCCCCAGAGAAGTACCAGAACCAGTAGACGAAAACGCGCATCTTATTCCGCGCAATCTCTACGAAATTTACCAATCAATCACACCCGAAAATTACCAAGAAGTCTATCACGATGCGATCCAATTTAAGGAAGAAGCAGTCAGTTTATTTAACTTAGGCTATTTGGGAATTGCGGAACGGGCAAAAACCGAACAGTTGTACTGGGCTTGCTGCGATAAAATACAGGCGATCGCGCGGCAAAAAGAATACGTCTCGGACGATTTGGAAGACCTAGAAAAGGTGATGGCGTCTATTTATTACGTCAACCTATCTGTTTTCCAGTCAGTACCAGACAGTTGGGCAATCAATCAATTGTTCCCAATTATGCCCCTTAACCGACTCGACGAAGAACCTACTGCGCGCGGTATTTTAGCCGATATAACCTGCGACAGCGACGGCAAAATAGACCAATTTATCGATTTGCGAGATGTCAAGTCGGTTTTAGAACTGCATACTCCCAAGCCGGGAGAACCTTACTATTTAGCGCTATTTTTGGGAGGTGCTTATCAAGAAATTATGGGCAACCTTCACAACTTATTCGGCGATGTAAATACAGTTCACATTCAGCTAACGCCTTCTGGCTATCATATCGAACACGTGGTGAAAGGAGACACTATGAAAGAAGTCCTCAGCTACGTACAGTACGATTCAGAAAGCTTGGTTGAAAGCATCCGCCGTCAGACAGAAGCAGCTTTGCAGCAAAATAAAATTACTCTTTCTGAAGCCCAACTTTTGCTGCAAAATTACGAACGAAGTCTGGGCCAGTACACCTATCTTCAGTCGTAATTAGTCATATCGCGTCCGATCGATAGGTTTGTAGTGCGGACTTTAGTTGGCGTTTTACGGACTAAAGTCCTCACTACAAACGATTTTTATTCGTTACCAGCACCTTACCTTTAGAAAATACCCACTATAGCGGTTCGATCGCGTGGTGAGGTATGCCCACGGAGGCTACGGAGGCCTATGCCCACGAGAGCACCTCATGTTACGCTCGAAAGGCTACACCAATTATTAAAGATTACCGAGAATTGCTGCGATCGCCCGCCGCTCTTCTCCGTGTTGAGTAGGCAAAACTTGGCGAGCGTCAGTAATCAGCCAATCGAGCGCCGCTTCTTGCAAATCGATCGCAGCTCCGGTTTTGTCAACGCAATAGCGCCCGAACACCAGTTTGTCAATCAACCGCACCTCTGGGCCTAAACGGGAATACTCAAAAATCACACTGTTTTGCACAGTCGCCCCGCTGCACACCCAACAATTTGGGCCGATCATTGTCGGGCCCACAATTTTTGCTCCATCCTCAATAATGGTCATCCCGCCAATGTAAACAGGCCCGGTAATATCAACCTTATCCCAGTTCACAGCCACATTCAAACCAGCGTAAACGCCGGGGCGCACTTCAATTCCCGGAATTGAAACATTTTTAATTTCTCCCAACAGCACGCTCTGAATTGCCCGCCAATAGTCAGGAACTTTGCCAATATCCACCCACTCAAAGTCCATGCTAATTCCGTAAAACGGAGCCCCTGCTTCTACTAACGCGGGGAATAACTCGGAACCGATATCGTACTCCTTACCCGAAGGGATGTAATTGAATATTTCCGGTTCAAAAATATAAATCCCAGTATTGATGTCGGTACTCAGAGCTTCTTCTACAGAAGGTTTTTCTTGGAAAGCTTTAATTCTGCCAGAATCGTCTGTCACCACCACTCCGTAACTAGGAACTTGTTCCCGAGGAACAGATTTCATCACAATAGTAGCGATCGCCCCTTTTTCCCGGTGCCACTTCACAGCAGCAGTCAAGTCCAAGTCAATCAAAGCGTCCCCGCACAGCACCACAAAAGTATCATCAAAAAACGGTGAAAAATCCTGAATCCGTTTCATGCCGCCAGCCGAACCGATGGCTTCTCCAATCATTTTTCCGTCTTCAATCCGGCCTTCAAAAGAATAGCCAATTTGTACCCCAAACTTTTGACCGTCTCGGAAATAGTTCTCAATCACGTCGGCCAAGTGAGAAACATTGACCATAATCTGATCGAACCCGTGCTGCCGGAGCAATTCAACCAAAAATTCCATCACTGGCTTTTGCAGGATCGGAATCATCGGTTTGGGTATTGTCTGAGTAATGGGACGGACGCGAGTGCCTTTACCGGCCGCCAGAATCATCGCTTTCATTATTAACTTCCTCAACCCTCTATTAATTGATATCAACTCAACACTTAGATGCTAGCGGTTGCGATCGCGATCGGTGCGATCGCAGCACAATCCCGACTTGTTTATAGGCGACATCGTACCAGGCTATTAATGATTTATTCCCTATTTACTAGATTTAAAAAATCAGGAATCGAGAATTAACCAGAACTTCGCAATCGGGCTGTCCGCGTTTCATACTCAGCCTTAGAATGTCGGCGAGCAAGGTTCTGCCTAAAGTCTTAACCGACGCAGGGGGAGAGTTATTGGTTTCCCAGGTTGACTACCATGCCGTTTCAGTTCACAGCGGCCGGATTTTGAGGTCTTGGTAAAACTCCTCTTGAAGCAACTCTACTTTAGACTGAGCCGACAGCAACAACAACGCCCAAAAAACACCCACGCGGTCATGATTTGGCAAGTGAACTTCCCCAGTCGATAGGGGGGACTCGGCATCAACAGGAGAGTGCAAATCGTGATGGCGCCAAAGTTCCAGAAGTTCTTCCAAGTCGAGCCAACCCTCATCAATTTCAGACCCGCGCCCTGTCAGAAGCCGTTCTAGTTCGCTAGCAGTTTCCACAAGATTTTCTTGGTGAGCTAGCTCAAAAATAGCCTGGGCTGCTTGCGATCGCATTTTTGAGGTCGGGCGGCGGCGGGGAGCAACTGTCTGCTCCATTGCTGCTTTCATAAGCTGCAACTGCTCGATTAGTTCCGGGAGAGTCACCGGGCGTTTTTGTGGGAGTTGAGCGACACCGCGACGGCGCAATTGTCGCTCCAAATGCTGCGGCAAATGTCGCCCTCCCGAATGCTCTGAGTCTTCTAGCGCGACCTCGTCGAATTCAGGATTTGCGGGGGGTTCAGAGAGAACGATACTTTCTGCTTTGAGCAGCACCAGCATTGAAGCGTACAAAAACGCTTGACCCGAGTGGGACAAATCGGAGAAATCCGTACCCCTATCGGCATCGCAGGCGTTTGTCAGTTTGCTCAAACATCGATCGAACACTTCAATGACTTGCACGTCCCAAGGATTGATTTCTCCCCGTTCTGCCAAATCAATTAAAATTGCGATCCCCTCAGAAATCGTTTCTAAACCATTTTGGTCTCTGGAAACAACCATTCGATTTTAGATTTTAGATTCTTTGATATCAAATCCGTTAGCATCGGAATAGTAAATTCACTGTTGACTGTTAACTGTTGACTGTTAACTGTTAACTGTTAACATCATGTATGAGTGCAACCGGAATTTATCTGACTTCGCTAGCGAACAAGTTTTAGATTTTAAACTGATACATTTACCAACAAAAAAACCGATTTTTTTATCCTAAATTGGCTCATTACCAGGAAGAGCCTGGTAATGCAAATCCAGAGTATCTACCTCCTTATTATCTCGCAACTTGCAGGAAATAAAACTGTAGGAGGTGCTTAAGTTATTAAGTTTTCTATCCTAAGCAATACTTCGGACAGTTTTTTAAAGCCTCTGGAAGCTTTACAGTGCAAGCCTTCACATTTTTAATCTTTTTTTCAAACTTAAGGCTCAACTTAAACTTTGAAAAAATAGTCCACACTATAGCCAGCATGGGTTTCAGATATTGGATCGGGCCTAAGACTGTCCGAAGTATTTTCCTAGATAAAGTTCGTAGTACATCAGTCAGCGTCCGTAACTTAAGAGCGGACGGTTGTCCGCACTACGAACCGTTTTTGTTATGGTAATCAACCGGACACGATATGACTCGCCCCGATCAAATATATCCTCTTTAGGCTTGGCCGAGGTTTTGCGGTTTCTTGCCGATTCCGAGTCCTGGCAATATTTGATATTTCAAAGCAACGCCCGCCACTACAAATAAGGCAATAATTAACGCCCCAATTCCTACGGGACTCGGAATCCAGAATGTCGCCTCCAAATAGTTAATTTCCCCTGGTTTCAGCTTCCAAACTAACTGCTTTCCTTCGCGGTAAATTTCGGGTACGAGCGCACCGGCGACAGTTTCCATACTTTCTGCGCCCCAAGGAGTGTTCAAGCTAAATTCTAGCTCCAAAAGCCCCCCCGGACTCAGTAGCAAACTGCCGTTTGAGGAAAGCAGGGAAAGAGAGCGCAAATCCAATTCCAAACTCAACCGATTTCGCAGCACCAATAACCAATTATTTTGCTTGACATCCATGTGAGATTCAAACTTCGGTAAATCGGTTTCTAGCTTACTTGCGACGGGATGATTTTTGGTGGTTTGTGCGATCGGATTGTAGAATTTGTTGAACTTGTTTTGTAACTCGGCTCCATTATTAAAAGGAATAGTCACCATAACTTCTGTCTCGGAAAGCCGTTTAGTTTTTCCGTTCAGCAACCTCACCCGCTGTTCTACGCTGTTCAACCAATCTCCAACTGTTTCGCTGCTGAAGCTGGTCAACTTTTCCCCCAGTTTAATGTGCTGGACAATTTCGCCGCGAGTTTGACTTTGAAAGTTGACTCCGACATCGTACTGAACACATCCAGTCACTAGAGTTAAAAGGCAAAGAACAAAAGGTAAAAGAAAGAAAAAGTGCTTTTTCTTCTTCCCAGTTCTATCCTTGACATTTTGCTCTTTCATTGTACCTTTTCCCTATTTTTTCCTATTTGCATGACTTAGCAAAGCGATAATTTGCCGACACAGTTTCTGTTTTTTTCTGACAACTCTCAACTTATATCAAATCCTCTCTTGATCGGAATAGTAAATTCAGGCGTTGACTGTTGACTGTTGACTGTTGACGGTTAACATCATTCCGATGCAACGGGAAACGATATTACGCACTGCGGAATAAAAACCCGGTTTCTTAACAGTATTGGCGATTTCACCGACGGTTTTTGGCAGAAACCGGGTTTTTGGGGTCAAGCGTCATAACATTTTTATGGCAAAAGTTTTTCTAGGAGCACTCAACTTATTGCCTTGAAGCGACACCCAACTGTTGAAACAGCATACTCGGCAAATAGGCCGCACCGCCTACCCATTCGGCTTCGCTGCTCAAATCTGCCAAATTTTTAAAGGCTTCAAAAATGCTGCCTGCCACCATTGTATTCTTGACGCGACCGACAATTTTGCCTTTTTCTACTTTATAGCCTAAGTCTAAATTGACTGAAAATTCTCCTGCTAACTGATTGGATTGACCGGCACCTAAAACTTGCTCTACTATTAGACCTTCATCCATGCTAGCAATCAAGTCTTGGATGCTGGTGTTTCCTGGGGAAATGCAGAAGTTAGTCAAATCTGGGCCTGGGCGCGACAATCCACCGCGAAAACCGTTGCCGGTTGATTGTACACCGGCGCGAGCGGCCCACCTGCGATCCCAATAAAATCCGGTGACGGTGCCTTTGTCTATCAAGACTTTGCGGGTGGTGGGCGTACCTTCGTCGTCGAAGGGACAGGCGGAAGGGCCTAAAGTAGGGTCTTCAAAAAAGGTGAAGCGTTCATCAAATAAGGTTTCGCCGATTTTGTCGGCTAGGGGAGAGGCTTTTTGGACGACTGCTTGACCTGAAAGGATGGTATCAAACAAACTTCCTAATGTGCTGGCGGCGGCTCTGGGGGTGAACAATACTGGGTAGGAACCGCTGGCGATGGTGGCTGGATGTTCGGCGAGGCGGTATTTTTCGAGGAGTGATTGGAGGATGCTGTTGGTGTCGATCGCCCGATCGCGCGCGACATCGTAACTGTATGCTTGCATAAAGTCTTCTCCTTTGACCAAATTGCCAGCAATAGTACCACTGACTATTTGGCTGCTTCTTTCGGCATACACATCTCGCGTCGTGGCAATTTTGACGCGGCCGCTGCGGACGTGAAAGCCTACATCTACCATAATATCGGGATTGTAGGCGTGAACTTGCTCGATGAGGTTTTTGCCGTTTTCGACTAATTCGGCAGTTGTGGGCGGAGTGTAGGTGGTTTCCGGGCCTTTTAGGTGGAAGTTGGAGGCGAGTTCAAATTCTGCGGGATCGCCGATTTCGGCAGTTTGAATGGCTGCATCTACTAAATCGTCTATCCGGGTTAAGTCTGTGGAACTGGCAAAACCGATTTTGCCATTGTAAATCAGCCGGAGTGCTACGCCTTGCAGTGCTTTGGTTTGCAGGGATTTGAGGCGATTGTTTTCAAATTCGATCGGCGTGTCTTGACTCGACAGGTAGTATACTTCAGCGGCCGAGGCTCGCTGAGAGGCCAATTTCAATATCTGTTCTATGGTGGAATCGCTCACAATAATCGCCTTTCTGGTTGGTCTTTGTTTTATTTTAGCGATTTTGGATGTGGCCAGAAACCGGGTTTTTTCCCAAAATATCGATACACCGCCGAAAAACTGCGAAAAACCCGGTTTGTTTGATTTTGGGTGTGACCAGAACTCGCAAAGACTTAGAAACCTGGTTTTTACTGAGAAGACGCGCTGTAGCCGACAGATTCGCAAAAAAAAAAAACCGGTTTCTCGACACCGGATCGTAAAACCATCCATCGCTTGATAGAATTCATCTTCCGAAGCATTTTATAGCGCCAAAACTTTTCCCTGGCTGGAAGAACAAGTTAACAGTTATTCACCTATCGAATGCTAGTGGCTAATATTGATCCCCCCCCGACCCAAAAGCCAATAGGTCATCATTTCTCCTCTTCCCTTGACCTGGATCGTACCCCTTGGCTCTAGTAAGTATTTATGCTGTAATTTGAGATAAGTCGCATCGGAGACTTGAATGTATCCCGGTTTACCGTGGGATTCCATCCTTGAGGCGATATTCACCGCATCACCCCAGAGGTCATAGATAAATTTCTTAATCCCAATTACTCCCGCAATTACAGGCCCCGTATTAATCCCGATCCGAATTTGTAGAGATTCCCCAAAAATATTCTCCACCTCTTGCATATAGGCGTGCATATCCAACGCCATGTTGGCGATCGCTTCGGCATGATCCGTTCGAGAAACGGGTAAACCACCAACTACCATGTAGGCATCCCCAATGGTTTTAATTTTCTCTAAACCATACTTTTCAGTGAGTTGATCGAAGGCAGAGAAAATTTGGTTCAAACCTGCTACCAATTGCATCGGCTCTATCCGAGCCGAGATCCCAGTAAAACCTACGATATCCGCAAACAAAATCGTGGCTTCTTCAAAATGTTCAGCAGGGGATTCATTAGTTCGCATGAGGCGATCGGCAATTTCTGCAGGTAAGATATTCAAAAGTAATTGTTCTGACCTTTCTTTTTCTTGGCGCAGTTCTCCAGTTCTTTGCTCCACTCTATCTTCCAACTCTTCATTTGCCAAATGGAGGGCATCTAGAGAATCCTTCAGTTGTTGGGTCATGCCGTTAAAAACGTTGGCTAATTTGCCAAGTTCAACGATGGAACTAACCTCGACTTGTTGGTTGAGATTGCCCCCAGCGATCGCTTCCGAAGCAGTGGTGATCCGCTCCACAGGACGGATAATCCGGCGAGCGGTCAGAATACCCAACAAAATTGCCAAAATCAAAGTTGCTAAACAGAGCAGGATTGTAGTCTGAGTATTAGCATGAATCTGATTCATAAAGTCTGCTTCTGGAATAGTCACCACCACCAACCAGTCAATACCTTTACCATCTCGAAAAGGATCGACTTGGACGAAATAATTTTTACCAGCGACGGTAAATTTCAGTTGATGAGATGCTTGGATATTTTGAAAATCATGAAACTGCTCTAGCAAAGCTTGACTCGCTTTTTTGGTGAGGGCATTGCTACTATTGACAACGTTGAGTCGTTCAATTCGTTGTTCTGGCAGTTGGACAACCTTGTCTGGGTAATATTGAAAGGGCTTTTCCCCTGTAGAGGTGGCAATCATTTCTCCAGAACGTTCCAGAATAAAACTTTGCCCAGTTTTACCAATTTTGAGTTTACTTAAAAAGTCCCCAAACATTACCAGATTTAAGCTTGCCATCCACACTCCTTGGAGAGCTCCAGTCTTGGTATATATGGGTTTCCCAGCGGCAATGTATAGGTATTTACCTGTAATGTGAGGATACAGTTTTGCCCAAACAGCTTGCTTTTGCTGCACTGGAATTTTATAGTAGGGGCGGTTGCGGGGGTCAAAGTTAGGTTTCCCGGCGTTGATAATTTCTCGGCGTTCCCCTGAAGGACTGGTGGTATAGGTCGTCAAAGTGTGGTTATTTTCTACCTCCGAAGTACGGATGACGATCGCGCCATCATCCTGCCGCTCACCAGCAAAAAACTCCTGATTTGGGGTAACAAAAGCTGCGGCAGCAATCAGGGGAAAGGCAGGGAGTTGTCCCCATAGAAACTTCTCTACGTCTCTCCCATTATTAAGATTGATACGGTTTTGGAGCAGGGCTGCATCATAGGTTTCAAAGGATTGAAAGGGAATAGCAACCAGATAAGTTAGATTTTGCTTGATGCGATCGCTAGTATCATTCCGCAACTGAGTAGCTACATCATTTACTGCTTTTTGACCGTTTCTATAGGAAAGATAACCAACAACAGCCACTGCTCCAACTGTTTGGACAACAAATGGAACAATTAGCAGTATTTGTAGGGAAATTTTTCTGAAAAGTCCAGGTAATAATGGCATCCTTAACAAGCTTTGGCAAGTAATGTTGCCATTACGGGACAAAAAATAACCCTGAGCGATAGATCGAACTGTTGCTGCCTATTTTGTCATGGACGATCGGAAATGCTGAATTTTGATACAATTTTTTACACTCAGCAAGAGTAACCCTTTGCTAAGGGTTGGAAATTAATATTTTTTCACCGTTTAAGTAGATAGGCCCTGTAAAAAGGAACTATGTAAACGATCGTCAAGTATTGAAATGCGCTAAGCGCGGCTGGGTTAGGGTTGTTTGCATTAAGTAGAAGTTAGCCTAACTTAGCCATACTAAAGAGCAAAAAATTATAATTGTTGCAATTAATGCCACCCAAATAAACCTATTATCTTTCGTATTAACCTGGCTCAAATCAACAGGTTCCGGTGCAACTAATTTGGGTTTGGCGTATTTGATATCAGCCTTGGGATTGGCTTGAAAACTGATTGATTGATTTTCATCCAAAGCTGCTAAATCGGGGATTTTGACCATCCATTCGGGAGGGATGGTGAGTTTGGGGGCTTCGAGTATGAATAGCAAGCGCTTTGCTTGCTGGCGGGTTTCTTGGCGGGGATGGCGGGTGAGTTTGCGGCAAAGCTCGATCGCCCTTTCTGTATCGCCAGAGGCTTCGTAGGCCGTCACCAGCCACATTTGCACCTCGCCGCCCAACCGGGAAGTGCGATCAACCAAACCGGTAGCTGTTTCTAAACTCTGGATAGCTTGAGCGTAGCGGCCGCTCTCAAAAGCTACTTGGCCTGCTTTATACTCAGTTTGAACAATTTCTAACTTTTCTGAAGTCACCAGCACCCACCCAATTGACACATATTACTTCCCAAATGCCCCAAACACTAGAATTCGCTGTTGTTTTGCGACATACCCGATTCATTGTCCCGTTTGGAACCCAGCAAGTCTAACTGGTCTACCTTAATTACCGGCTTCGAGCGATTTGAACCGGTATTGCGGTCTTGCCAGCGATCGAACTTCAAAGAGCCTGTTACGCCAATGAGAGAACCTTTGCGAACGTAGTCAGCAGCAATCTGAGCTGTTTTACCCCAGATTTCCAGATTGAACCAGTCTGGCTGATCGCTGTTTTTGGTTCGGCGATTGACTGCCAGCGTCAAATTACACTTAACTGTACCCGACTCAAAATATTTTACGTCCGGGTCGCCGCCGACGCGGCCTACTAAAGTCACAACATTAAGACTCATAAACTTTTTCGGGAATGTGCTCGATTGGTGGTGTAGTTAAACTCTCCTGGACTCGCGATCGTCTGCCAGCTTAACTTGTAACAGCGCGAATCAGGGCTTCATCCTGATTTTACACCCACTTACCAGAACATATTGATTGTGGATGATTGGCGAGTCTTCACTCAACTCGCGATCGACAATGTACGTTTCTGACTAGACTCAGAATGAAAAACGTAATAGAATCCACCTCGGTTACACTTTTGTAACAACATTATTGCACACATTAGTATTTTAGTTTGGGGGGGGGTACAAATCAGTGGGTCTTCTCAATCGATTTTCCTTATCTAGAGATATGGGTATCGACCTCGGTACTGCTAACACGCTCGTTTATGTATCCGGCAAAGGTATTGTTCTGCAAGAACCGTCTGTAGTGGCGATCGACCAAGACTTAAAAATACCGCTGGCTGTCGGAGAAGATGCTAAAAAAATGCTCGGGCGCACGCCAGGGAACGTTATAGCACTGCGCCCGCTTCGCGACGGGGTAATCGCAGACTTCGATACTGCCGAACTCATGCTCAAGACTTTTATCCGCAGGGTTCACGAAGGCCGAAGCTTGGTTTCGCCCCGGATAATTATTGGCATCCCCAGCGGTGTCACCGGAGTGGAGAGGCGGGCGGTCATTGAAGCGGCTACTCAGGCTGGCGCTAGAGAAGTACGTTTAATTGATGAACCTATCGCTGCGGCGATCGGGGCCGGACTGCCTGTTGCTGAGGCGACTGGCAATATGATTATAGATATCGGCGGGGGTACGACGGAAGTTGCCGTTTTGAGCTTGCAAGGTACGGTGATCAGCGAGTCTGTGCGGGTAGCGGGTGACGAACTCAATGAGTCGATCGTCCAATACATGAAAAAAGTTCACAATTTGGTCATCGGCGAACGCACTGCTGAAGAAATTAAAATTCAAGTGGGCTCTGCATATCCGACGACTGAGGATGACGACGTAATTATGGAAGTGCGGGGCTTGCACTTGCTCTCCGGTCTGCCGCGAACTGTGACAATCAAAGGCCCAGAAATTCGCGAAAGTATGTCGGAACCGCTTTCAGTAATTGTGGAAGCTGTCAAGCGTACTTTGGAACGCACCCCCCCGGAATTAGCAGCAGATATTATTGACAGGGGAATTATGCTGGCCGGCGGCGGGGCGCTGATGAAAGGTTTAGATACTCTGATCAGTCACGAAACAGGAATTGTCACTCATGTGGCAGCCGATCCTCTGTGCTGCGTGGTTTTGGGCACGGGTAGGGTCTTGGAAAACAAACAATTGGAACGGGTTTTCAGCGGGCAGTCGTCGCGCAATATGTAGTTAACAAATTTGGGATTTTGGATTTAGAAATAGGGCTGCCATCTCAAATCTAAAATCCTGACATAACAATTTTACATTACTGAGATTATGCTAAAAAACACAATCCGCAGGTGGTGGGATCTGCGTCTACCAATAGCTCTTTTAGGTTTAGCTGTAACTGCTGCTTGGGGAGTTAGACAAACACAAGGTGCTCCACTGTTTGAAGTTTACAATTGGGTGTCTCGTCCTTTTCAAGCCAACGGCTCAGGACAAGAGCAACTCATCTCGGCGCGGACTCAAGAATTGCAAGCGCGACTATTAGAATCGGAAGCTCAAAATCAAAAGCTAAAAGAGCTTTTAGGTTATGTTTCTGCTAAACAACCTAAAGGAATTGTCGCTCCTATTGTCGGCCGCAGCGCTGACCACTGGTGGCAGCAAATTACTTTGGGACGCGGCAGTAATGATGGCATAAAAACAGATTTTACTGTGATGGGCCCTGGCGGTTTGGTAGGTCGAGTTGTCAGCGTTACTCCTAATACTAGCTTGGTGCTTTTAGTCAGCGATCCTACGAGTCAATTGGGTGTGGGAATTACTCGCAGTCGCAACATGGGTTTTATGCGCGGTAAAGGCGGAAATCAGGCTGTGATGGAGTTTTTTGATAATGTTCCCAATGTCAAACCTGGGGATGTGGTTTCAACTTCTTCTTTCAGTCAGTTGTTCCCTGCTGGTTTGCCGGTAGGAAAAATCGTTTCCGTGGATATGAATAAAACTCCGGCTCCTGAAGCTATTGTTGAGTTTTCTGCACCGATGAATTCTCTGGAATGGGCGGTGATTTACCCTCACTCTAAGGAAGTTGAACAAAAGAATGCTGCTGGTGAATCTTCTACGCCGGATGGGGGAGAAAAGCAGTAATGAAGGCTTTATCTAGAATGTTTGGGCGATCGCGCAAATTTCTCAACTTTGGCGTTACATTTGCTTCTGTGCTGCTGTGCTTACTAATATTGCCTGCTCGGATGCCGGGAATGGAATTGCTGGGAATTAGCCCTAACTGGCTGTTAATTTGGTTAGTAGCTTGGAGCATTAAGCGGAAACGTACAGTTTGGGGAGCCGCTAGCATGGGCGTGGTTTTGGGGTTTCTTCAAGATGCGATGACTGCTCCTCATCCTAGCCACGCTGTGAGTCTAGTTATTGTAGGAGTCTTAACGGTTGTTTTGCTCAAAACCTGGTCGATTCCGGCGGATATTGTTGAGAGAGATCCGATTCCGATCGCCCTAATTGTGTTTGCGATGGCGGTGGTGGCGGAAACGGTAATGGGGCTACAATTTTTGGCTATGGGCGATCGGGGTTTAGTAGAAATTTGGAGCGATCACCAGCGAGTGGCTTTGTGTTCTGCTATTCTCAGCAGTCTTTGGGCTCCGGTGATTTATTTTCCCCTCAATCACTTGTGGGAAATGACTAGGAGTTTAGAAAAATCTTAGTCAGTAGTCAGTAGTCAGTAGTCAGTAGTCAGTAGTCAGTAGTCATTGGTCATTGGTCATTAGTCATTAGTCATTGGCAGTTGGTTGTTGGCAGTTGGTCTGAAAGCATTAGCTAATAACAACCAAAAACTAAAAACTAATAACTAGCAACCGACAACTAATAACAGTCATCCGACAACTAACAACAGTCAGCAGTCAACAGTTAACAGTCAGCAGTCAACAGTTAACAGTCAACAGTTAACAGTCAACAGTTAACTGTTGTCACTCAACGATCGCCTTTGGGGCCGCTCCTAATAAGTGATGAACGGCAATAATCAAGTCGCTGAGAATGAAATTAGGCTGGTGTTTTTGCAGTTGATGGCGGCTGCGAATGCCACAGGTAACGGCAATTGTAGGTATTCCCAATGCTTGTCCTGCGAGGATATCTGCTTCGGTATCTCCGATCATCCAAGCCGAACCGAGAGATGACTCAAATTCTTCGGCAACTTCAGCTAACAATTCGGTTTTTAAGGCTGTATAGTTGTGGTAGGCAGCATCCGGCATTTGAGTGCCGCGAATGCTGGTAAACAGTCTGGCTAAACCGTAATTTTGCAACAGTTGAACGGCTTGATGTCTCGGCCGCAGGGTGACTAAAATCAGCCGCACGCCGCGGGAGTGCAAAAGCGCGATCGCCCATTGCACTCCCGGCTGGATGCGATCTAGGTGCAATAAGTCTGGCTGATTGACAATCCGACTCACGCATCCGAGAAAAACGTGAATTTCTTCTCCCGACAAGCCGGAAGATTTGGCTATTTCAGCATCGGGGACTCGATTTTGTTTCATTTGCCAAAACTGCTGTTTGCTGAGGATTTGCAGGTTGAGGCTGATTCCTCGCTCGCTACAGGCTGCTTGAGTGTCGGCTAATCCCTGTTTGTAAGTGCTGTAGTAGCGATCGGACACATCGACAATCGGCCCGTCTAAATCGCAAAATACCGTTATTCGGGGGGACGAGTCAGCCTCTGATGGTAGCGTGTACTGAGGGTTTTCGGAATTGGGGGCGACAGCAGTTAACATATAAGGTTCAGTAAATCAAGGATAACGATACATTTCTTGACTTTACCAAGAATTTTATAAGTTATAAGACAAAATTTCAAGCTATATCATTAAAAAAACCTATGATAATTATGAGGATAGCTCTCAAAAAGGGCGATCGGGCAAATCGTCGATAAATTCCAGGGAAAAAGTGATTTTTGTAGCTGTTGATATTTGCTTTAGCCATTAAAGTTTAGAATTAAGTTTTTAGTCTTTTGTAAATTACCCATGCTCAAACAAAGCGATTTTGTTAGGAATCCAGACACTAATCGAGTAGAGGTGCTTTCCGAAGCACTACCTTACATTCAAAACTTTGCTGGCCGCACAATTGTAGTCAAATATGGCGGTGCAGCGATGAAAGATAGCACTCTCAAAGACAAAGTAGTTCGGGATATTGTGCTCCTAGCTTGCGTGGGGATGCGTCCGGTTGTAGTTCACGGCGGCGGCCCAGAAATTAATATTTGGCTGGAAAAATTGGGAATTGAGCCGCAATTTAAGGATGGTTTGCGAGTAACTGATGCGGCCACAATGGAAGTCGTAGAAATGGTTTTAGTGGGGAAAGTAAATAAGGAAATTGTTTCGTTAATCAACCAAGCAGGCGGCAAAGCAGTGGGATTGTGCGGCAAGGATGCGAATCTGATTCAAGCTCGTCCAGATGGCCGCGAGGGAATTGGATTTGTTGGTGAAGTTAGCGGCGTGGACACCAACATTTTGGAGTCCTTGGTGAACAGCGGTTATATTCCCGTGGTATCGAGCGTGGCGGCGGATGAACGCGGTCAATCTTACAACATTAATGCTGACACCGTAGCCGGGGAAATTGCGGCTGGTTTGGATGCAGAAAAGTTGATTTTGATGACTGATACTGCGGGAATTTTGGAGGATTATCACAAGCCGGAGAGTCTGATTGCTAAGTTGGATATTCAAGAAGCGAGACAGTTAGTTGAGTCGGGAGTTGTGTCTGGGGGGATGATTCCGAAGGTTAATTGTTGTGTGCGAAGTTTGGCTCAGGGTGTGAAGGGCGCTCACATTATTGACGGGCGAATTCCTCATGCTTTGCTGCAAGAAATATTTACGGATGCGGGGATTGGCTCGATGATTGTTGCTTCTGAGTTTAGCGGGGGGAAGTTAAGGTATAAGTAGGGCGTGAATTTTAGTTTGGGGCGGGTAAGTGAAGCGATAAATCATTGCTTTACCCGTCCAGAGAATTGCTTTCTAGTTTGCCAGTAGGACTTGTGGAAACTGTTGTTGAAGTCTATGATACGGGAAGAGAATGTCAGTATTTAGTGGAATTTGCTGATAGTCAAGGGATTGAATATGCTATGGCTATTTTGAAGGTATATGAAATTTTAATTCCGCAATATGAACTTGCAGTTGCTTAGTAATGTGAGGGGAATGAAAGTTGGATAAGGGATCTCGCACTTTCGGACA
The DNA here is from genome assembly GCF_036700765.1 of Microcoleus sp. S1D4. Classification (NCBI taxonomy): domain Bacteria; kingdom Bacillati; phylum Cyanobacteriota; class Cyanophyceae; order Oscillatoriales; family Microcoleaceae; genus Microcoleus; species Microcoleus sp. S1D4. The sequence continues at coordinate 3,242 of NZ_JAUBPP010000028.1, read as the reverse complement.
ATAAGGGATCTCGCAATGCAGGGATTCGACATGGAAAAGGCGATATCCCTTTTGGTTGTTTGGGGAAAAAAGGGATAGCGCTATCAATCTTTACTCTCGAATGCGAATTCTGTAAACTTCTACCAGTAGTAATTTACCTCGATAATGCTCCTCACTATCGTGCAATGATAAGTATTCTGTTAGCCTTGCCATCAACTGAGGAATTATTTCCGGGTGATTTCTCAGTTGAAGAGAAATGATTCCTTAATATGAACTTGGCGGATAAGTCACAATATCTGCGAAGTCTCCATTGAGAGAAACAAGTATGGTATTTAATTCCTGAGCTTTGACAATGACAATAGTATCTGGAGATTCAATTGGAATGTAATCTCCCCCTACAAAAACTTCATGTTCGTTATCGCGAAGGATTTGAATAATAGACTTAGGAACGCATTGGTCAATAAAGAATCTTAAACTCATTAGGCAACTGTTTCAAAATTCGACAAATCGCGAGCATAATCAAGACAAGCAGCTATCTGTTCTTTGGCGATATCTGGAAACTCATCTATGATTTGTTCGACAGTGTTATTGGATGTTAAATATCCTAAAATTAGACTAACGGGAATTCTAGTTCCTTTGATTCTTGGTTTACCTCGCAGTACATCGGGGGTACTAACGATATGTTCTCTCCAGTTTACAGGCATAACTTGTCCTTGTTTAATCTGATAAGTTATATTATCTAATCTGACAACTTATATTTTAACTTAAGGAAAGGCGAGATCCCTTTTGGTTGTTTCGGAGAAAAGGGATCTCGCAATGCACGGACAATAAGGGCGATTCCCTACGGGATAGCTTCGCACGCGCGTACTTTGGGATTCATCATGGGAAAGCCAAGATCCCTTTTGGTTATTTGGGGGAAAAGGGATCTCGCCACAAATAGTAAAATCTGCTTAACATTTGAAAAGTGAATATTAGGTCATGTTAAACTACAATTAGTCTGACGGCGTTGTAGGGTAAGTTATAATCAAGATCGATCTGTCCGGTTAATCTCCCATGACTACACAATCTGCTTCGCGTTATGTCGCACCTCACCCTGAAATCTTGCAAGGGGAACCAATTATCGCGGGAACGAGAACTTCCGTGAATTGTCGCGTTTGGGTATTACTCCTGAAGAAATTCCGATGCAATTACCTCATCTGAAATTAGCTCAAATTTTTGACGCATTGAGCTTTTATTTGGATAAGCAGGAAGAAATAAATACTTATATTGAGCGCAATCGAATTCCCGAAGAATTGATTCATCCTGCTGTGAAAGCTGCCCTAAAAAAAACGTGAAACTATAATTTATTTGTTATACTTTAGGCATAATGCTAGTTGGTAAATCAGATGAACACGATCGCGATCGCCCTTTCAGATGAACGCCTACTAAAATTACAAAAACTCGCGAACAACTTAAATGTCTCGATAGAAGAGTTAGTTTTAATAGGCATAGAAAACTTACTCGCACAGGAAAAAGTTTCTTCACAAAATACCGCTCAAAATATTCTCAACAAAAAGGCTGAAATCTCCCCAGAGATAGTTAACAAATTTTATGCACTAGCCTCGGATTGGGAGGAAGATGTTGCTGGACTGTCTTCAACTGCCCAAATGTCTCAGCATCCTGCCTATCAGGAAATTATTAGTATGGGAACTAAAATCCTACCGCTGTTGCTATCAGAATTGAAAAAAAATCCTGTTTACTGGTTGTCGGCTTTGGGTGCAATTACGGGGGAAAATCCGATTAAACCAGAACAAAGGGGAAGGATAAAACAGATGGCTTCAGCTTGGATTGAGTGGGGTATAAATCAAGGCTACGCGATTGAAGAGAATGTATAGAAGACCCGAATTTGAATTTAAGTGGCCGAATTTGTATCGCACGGATTATCAAATTACTAGCCCCAAATCTCAAGAATATAACTGCTTTGCAGGGGCTGCTGGGGAAGAGGATCGTTGGTGGCAACCGATACCTGGAGAGCAATTTTATTGGCCTGACGGCGTGCCACAAGAGGAGACTCTAGAAGCGTATATTCAGGCTTATGAAATGCTGGGATATGAAATTTGTAAAGGCGATAGATTAGAAGTTGGATATCAGAAAATAGGGCTCTATGTTGATTCCAAGGGTATTCCAACTCATGCAGCCAGACAATTGCCTAATGGTAAGTGGACGAGTAAGCTTGGCTGGTTGGAAGATATCGAACACGAACTTGATGGATTGGTTGGCGACAGGTAGGGAGTTGTCGGTCACATTCTCAAACGTGCGGTAAATTAGGGGAGGAATCTCGCAATGCACGGACAATAAGGGCGATTCCCTACGCGATAGCTTCGCACGCGCGTACTTTGGGATTCAGCATGGGAAAGGCGAGAGCCCTTTTGGTTGTTTCGGGGAAAAAGGGAGCTCGTACTTTCTCTAACTTTACGTAACTGGCTTCCAACTATTGAGAGATTCCCGAATCGAACTTAATTGACTGAGGTACTCAATAAGCTTGGCTTTTTGATACTCAAGACGAGCCAGAATTTCCGGCGCTTCTGCTTCTTTCGTTTCCCGTTCCTTCAAAACGCTATCGAAGTCATTTTGAAACCTGTTGATGTAATCATTGATTTGGCGTTCAGCACTTCTGAAATCAGTAGAAACCTGTTTGTTAATAACTCGTTCTAACAAATCTCTGTTTCTAAAAGTTTGCCGATCTATTTTTAGATTTATTGACTCTAATGTTTCTCGTAAATTAACTTCAAAGAAATTGCGATTTTTGGTAACAGGTTCATCAGTAAAATAGACTTGATCGGAGTCACAACAACGACTTTTTTTACCTTTTTTCCTTTCTATTTCTACCACGGCTACTTGTACATCTTTAATTCTTGCATCAATTCCGGGAAAATCAAAACTTGGAAACTGAATCGGGTTTATGTTCAGTTTTACTTCTAAAGCATCACCAAGATAATTAGATAATTCATCTGATATTTCTTGAATATCTTCTTGAATTATTATTGCCAATTTTTCGCGAATATTCGTCCCCTCTCGAACTAATTCATCCTGAGTATCTATCCACCAACTTTGAATATAGGGCGGACAAAACTTATTAATTGTTTTAATTATTTTTTCAGCTTCAGCCTTAGTTTTACACCGAATAATGTACGGATCAAACTCTTCACTAAGCTGAGACGCAGCTAGATTGTATAATATAAAAAAATAAGCAATCATTAGTTATAGTGTATGCCAGCCAAAAA
>NZ_JAUBPP010000027.1:0-77167 GCF_036700765.1 Microcoleus sp. S1D4 | reverse complement strand
GACTTTTTGAGAAGACGCACAAATGGGGCTGGCTGGCATGATAGGAAAGCATCAGCACTACATTCTACTCCTCTATCATTACATATTTAGCACTACCGCTGCCCCTTGGGGGTGCGGAATGTGGGCTGTAAGGCTTACACGGCCGTTAAAAAACTGTCCGAAGTATTGTTAAGGAACAGTGAACGATTAAGTAACTACACAAAATTAATTACATAAAAACTTCTTGCTAGGTCAGGCTTTCACGCGAAATATTATGTAATTAATTTTGCACGACTACTTAAAAGACTTTCGTCAAGCAGCATAGGATTTATTGGTGCTGGCACTCCTGTGCAACATTCGAGCTGATGGATGCAGTGATTACCACCAGGAATGTGTGATGTTTAGGACGCTCTGATGTAATTCATATGGATTACACCACCAATGTTGGCGCGGTCTATGACGAAGCTGACATTTTTGCCTTTCCGAGTCTTGAAGAAGGTAGTGGGGTGGTTACCTATGAAGCTATGGCTCACAGGTTGTCAGTGCTCACTTCACCTATGGGAGCGGGCGCAATTGTCCGGGACGGCACAGATGGGCTAGTCGCAGCACCCTACGACTCTGATGCTCTTGTGGAAAGCTTGCGAAAGCTTGCTTTTTCGCCGGAGTTGAGATCGCAGATGGGTGATAGTGTTCGCCAGCAAGCCGAGAAATTTACCTGATAAAAAGTAGCGTGCCGGCGGAAAAATTTGGTGCAGGAGAAATTGAAGTTTTAGGAAATAGGACAATCATCTGAAAGAATCCTTGCTCTGCAACTTCCTTTTTCCTGCGAATATTTCTAGGAGTGCATTTTCAGGCTTAGGGTTTTTTGGGGATAATTTTTGCGGGTATTCCGACTGCGGTTGCGCCCGGTGGTACGTCGCAAAGAACTACAGCATTAGCACCTATCAAAGCGTGGTCGCCGATCGTTATGGAGTGAATAATTTTTGCTCCTGCACCGATATCGACGTGACCGCCAATTTTGACATTAGAAACAATTGTGACCTGTTGAAAAATTAGACAGTTCGGGCCAATAGATGCATCTGGATGAATGACTATGCCATTAGGATGAACCATAACGAGTCCCCCTCCTATTTTGCAGTTCAAAGGGATGTCAGTTCCAGCTACAATGCTCCAAAATTGATGTTCGATTACGTTTAACCGGGAGAAAAAATACCCTAAAATTCCACCTTGATGCTGCCATTTTTGATAATTGCGGATAGATTTTAGAAGTTGGCGACTAGGATCCCACCACTGGCGAAGTTTTTCGCGGCTCCAATCTGGCTCGGTGGCAGAAACGACAGGTGTAGTTATTGATTGAACCATTATTTGTGCAAAAGAACAGATAAGATATAATGACAATTAAGATTACATAATTGTCATTATATCTTGTCTGGTTGGTGATTAACAATATTTTTTTCAATTCTCTAGCAATCCTATTTGAGTTGTAATGTTGTTTTTGTAGCTTCCCAGGTTTTTCGGGTAGGCACGGCGGGGCAATAACCCTACAAATTCACAATTCACACAAGATTGCTAGACGGTCAACTTATAATTATTTAGTTGACGAGTTGATGTCTACAAACAAGCAGTGGCGATCGCACTCTTTGTGCAACAATCACAATTGCCAAAGAACTCCACAATTGCGTAAAAGCATCTATCGCTATAGAGGCGGTAGATCTCTAGTTTATTTAAGTAACAGAAGAGAAAGGTCACTTTTTCTGGCACTAATTTAAGGATTGTTTTCGACAGGGCGGGATTTGAGAATTTTAGCAGGGATGCCAACGGCAGTTTGACCAGCAGGAACATCTGATAAAACGACAGCATTTGCACCGATATTTACGTCGTCTCCCAGGTTGACCTTGCCGAGAATTTTTGCACCGGCGCCGACGTTCACCCGATCGCCCAATTGAGGCGATTCTAGCGGTTTGTCCAAATAGCGGTTTCCCAGGGTTACACCTTGGCGGATGATGCAGTCGTCACCGATAGTACAGTATCCGTGAATGATAATAGCACCTTGATGTTCAATCACCACGCGACGACCGAGCTTGACTGTGTAGGGCAAGTCTATCCCGTAAGTATTCCGGACTTTTCGGTAGAGCGATCGATACAAGATGCTCAAGGGAGCTCGCAGCAGTTTTGGTTCTAGCTGCATCCTCCAGACACCGAATCTTTGAACTGCTACGGCACGAAATCCCGGTTTTGTCCAATCGCGACCGTGAGCAATCCAGTCTTCTTTAATCTGCTGCCACAATCCCTGTTCCGAGTTTTGTACTGGAGTTTCACTTGCGATTAAATTTGATTCCGTTAGCATAAGCTGTACTCAAGATTCTGTCTAATTTAAGTTATCAATAGATGCCGTCTATCGTCAGATATTGCTCTTTTTTTTCAGGATGTTCAACCAGGATTCTTCTACTTAAAATATGAATGCTGGGTGAATCAAGCAATCTTTGACTGACCAGGAGCGACCTGGCTTTTTTGCTTTGATTTATTTACAAATACCATTTAAAAGTTTTTTGAATCTTCAATCTTACCTCCTTTAAAAAATACACTATTCGTGACAAAATCCGTCAGTAAGTTTGGTGGATCGCCATCTGGCTTACCTTGAAGTACGCGGCGCAGCCTCCAGACTCCAAAGCCCGAAGCCCAGGATACATCTGTTAACGCTGTGTAAACCAAGCCGTAGTTTTTGAGAAAGTATCTGCGCCGGGAATCAAACCAATACTGTGGCAGTCGCTTAGGGGGCTTTTTGGTGTCAGTGACACCTGAGCTTTGACCTACTAGGTGAACCACGCGACTTTCAGGTACGTACCAGCAACTCCAGCCAGCTTTGTTAGCTTGCAGACAAAAGTCCATTTCTTCGCAGTACATGAAATAAGCTTCATCCATCAAGCCAATCTTTTCAAATACTTCGCGACGGACGATCATGCTAGCTCCAGCCACCCAATCTGTTTGACAGATTTCTTGGGAAATAGGAGGCGCTACGGCCCAGTTTGCCAATAACTTGGACAGCAAGCCCGTCCGCCACCCAAAATCTAGTTCGGTCAATAGATTGTGAAACCGAAAAGCTGACTGCTGGGGAGTACCGTCGGGGTCTTCCAAGCGGCTGCCGGCGATGCCGGCTTCGGGGTTGGAGTCCATGAAGTCAACCAGTGCTTTCAGAGCTCCTGGGCGAACTACGGTGTCTGGGTTGAGCAGCAGGATGTAAGGGGGGGGATTGGTGGATTCAAGGGCGGGACGGATCAGGGCGTTGTTCCCGTAGGCAAATCCGCCGTTGCGCTCTAGGGGAACGAAGGAAGCCCATTCGCTCCAGCCGAATGTGGCTATAGCGGCTGGTATTTCTTCGGTAGAATTGTCGCCTGAAGCATTGTCGCCAACTACAACCCGCGTACCGGGGAGCGATCGCACTTCGGTAACTAGAGAGCGCAAGCAGTCTATTGTCAAACTAGAGGTTCGGTAGTTAACAATGACAACCAGCAGTGGATATTGGTGATTTGGCTCGCTGGCATTGGACATAGGTGCAGTTGTTGGTTTAACAACTTTTTAGCTCAAGTTGTACCGATCTGGCAAGTTCAAGCTGGAGAATCTGCGCGCCAGCTTTAAATAGGACTAAGGTCTTGTCATTACGCGGTGCTTGGGACAATGGTTGTTACTCGCTTGAAATGCTGCAGAAACCTGGTTTTTGGTCTCGGGTGAGTAAGTCCCGATCGACAATGCTTTTGACAAAGCCGGAAATCCTCCCGATCGCTAGTAGGCGCCAATTCCGGCTGCGATCGCCTACTAGAGTTCGCGTTTCAACATATTTAACAAAAGCTGCCACCGCTGTCGGTGCATTTCTTGGTGAGTCAGGGTGCAAGCCTTTTTCCGAGCCGCCATGCCCATATTTTGTAGTTTGTTCAAGTTTTCTGCCGACTGTTTGAGCAAGTTTGCTAAAGCTAGAGGGTCGTTAGGAGCGATCAGCATACCTGTTTTTTCGTTTTCGATGCAGTCGCGGAGTCCGCCCGTGTTGCTTCCGAGTATCGGTACGGCTTGGGAATAAGCATCGTATACGATTCTGGGCTGTTCGTCTGAGATGCTGGGAACCACAACAGCATGATATTGTTGGAACCGCTCGAATAATTTGGGGCCGTAAGGAAGGGTTCCCAAAATTTCGATCTGTGCTGAATTGTGCAGAGCCTTGCTGGCGGCTTGGCAGTTGCTTAACAGTTTGCCTTCACCTAGTATGTCCAGCTTGATAGAAATGTTTTCCTCGTCCAATATTTTCATGGCTTCTAGGAGAACTAATACGCCTTTATCTGGGCGCAATCTGCCAGCAAAGAGAATTTTTAATTGTTTGGGTGAAGAAGTAGATATTTTTTCCTGCCAGATTTGGGTCGCGTCAGCTTCGGAAATAATATTTTCTTCATCAATCCACGAAGCATTAATTATGTGACTTAGTTTGTCCCGATTTGTTAATAAACTCTGCTGGTATTCTGCCTGTGTAAAAATTGTCAAGTCGGCTTTGTTGATGCACCAGCGATTCAATCTTTCGGATATGTGAGCCAAAATTTTAGCTTGGCTGCTGGCAGGGATGCCTGGTGCTAGTCGCCACGGTGCGGACTCGACTACGATCAGGTATTGTTTCCGCTGGATCAGGACTATTGGGGTGACTAACCATGCCATCGGAATCGGCCAGCCTGCTACGCCGCTATGTACGATATCTGCAGAGGCGATCGCGTCCCAAAGTTTGGCAATCGTCGCCGGCAGCATCAATATTGATTGGGCGTAACTATTGGGCGAGGGAAGGTCAATAAATTTAGCACCGGCAAATGATGCCGCATCCACCTCGATTGTGTTTTCTGAAAGGGGTTCTAGCGTGTGTGGAGCTGCTAGCGTGAAGTTTGTCAAGTATTTGAAGTGTTGGATTAAGTCTTTTGCCCACAATGGATCCAGATATCGGCTGCCTTTTTCGTCGCCGGAGGATTTGATGTTGAGGACGAGGAGGTAGCGTTTGTCGATCGGCAGCAAATGCGGCGAATCTGTGACTTGAGTTTCTGTATTATTTACCGAAGATGTTGGCATGGAATACACCTAAGTTGAGAAGGATATATGGGAAGGCTTATTTTCTCGATTATAATGCTTGAAACTTTATACTGCTCTTATTGCAATTAATCAAGAAAAAAGTGTCAAGTAGCTCTATAATCTCAAACCGCTCTGCATCACAGTCGATATTGCCTGTAAACCTGACTTGCCGCTCGGTGCAGCAGCGAATGTCGGTAAACTAACCCTTTCATGTCATCGGAATAGCCACCGCCAATGACGCAGGCAATCGGATAGCCACCAGCTAAACAAGTAGATAAAACTTGCATTTCGCGACGAAATAACCCGGTATCAGTTAAAGCTAATTTTCCGAGTTTGTCGGCCTGATGAGTGTCAGCTCCGGCATCGTACAATACTAAATCTGGCTTGAGATCGGAGAGTATATCTGGCAAGTATTTAGCCAAGGTTTGTAAGTATTCGTCGTCCTCCATACCGACGGGCAAAGCTACATCTAAATCGCTCTTTTGTTTGGTGCCAGGAAAATTTACCTCGCAGTGCATCGAAAAAGTAAAAACACTGCTGTCATTTTGGAAAATTACAGCGGTTCCGTCTCCTTGGTGCACGTCTAAATCGACAATTAAAACTTGGCGAACTAAACCTATTTTTTGCAAGACTCTAGAGGCGATCGCCAAATCATTAAAAATACAAAAACCAGAGCCGTAATTGGGGAATGCGTGATGAGTTCCGCCCGCAGTATTGCAAGCCAAACCGCATTCTAAAGCAAGCTTAGCAGTTAGCACAGTCCCGGAGGAGGCGATACAAGTGCGGTTGACCAGGGCCGGACTCCAAGGCAGACCAATTCGGCGTTGAGCTTTGTCATCCAGCGTTCCGTTGCAGTAAGCTTGAATGTAATCGCGATCGTGGACTAGCTGAATCCATTCTGACTCTAAAAGTTCCGGAGCGTGAAATTGCGATCGCTCTGCTACCCCATCCAACCGCAGCATTTCGTAAAGCAGCCCGAACTTTGCCATCGGGAAGCGGTGACCGGGCGGCAGTGGCGCAACATAATCTTCGTGGTAGATAATTGGTAGGTCCATGACGATGATTGTAGAACGAATAGACGAATCGAATAATTCTTGTCGATCGCCCTATTCGAACCCGTTCGCTTACAGGCTTTTGGAGGAGAAGTCCAATTGAAAGCCTGCAACCTCAAATTTAAATTCGCTGGAGAACCTGTATATGCAACTAGAAACAGTCTGGGAGTCCGGCAGCAACAACCCCGAAAATGCTGAGAACTTCGATCGTATCGCTCAGTGGTGGAAAAACCTCAACGGCAAAAAAATTAGCTGGGTTGAGCGGCTGATTCCGCAAATTGGCGGTATGAGCGAAATTCACTGGCAAGCCCAGCGTTTTGACGTAACATTTGTGATAGTCAATCCTGAAATTCGCGAAGATACTCTCTATTGGTACAAACCCGATTCTCCTGTCAAACGCAACACCACAGTTCAGAAACTAGAACTAGACAACCTGCAACAGCAATTGTATCTCTATCCTCAGTTGGAATCAGAAGTGGTAATTCGCATAGGATTTCCCGAAGTGAAATATCAAACACTTGAATTAAACAATCCAGAGTTTGCGCTGGGGGAAGATAATATATTGCTGCTGTGGGAGGCTGAGCAAGAACTTGAAATTAAAATATCCCTCAGCAATGAAAATCTTGCTAAACTTAAGGAATTGTTGGCAGAGAAAAGACTGAGAAAAGAGTTGATATAGCCTTTCGAGCTATCATAGGAGGTACTATCCGGGATAGGGCCTAGGACTATGGGCATAGGGCTATGGGCGTACCTCACCACGCTTGAGAACCGCTATACTCTTAGTTGCCAACTATCTTAAGACTTAGGCACGGGTGTCTCGAAACCGCGTTTTTTTCACAGCAATACACACATTGCAGCCCGGAGCAAAAGTAAAAAACCGGGTTGTTTCGCATCAGGGTGCGTCTAGGTGTGTATCTCTGCTCAAACCTTTTGAAGGTGGTAGCTGAATGTTTAGAAGCTTGGGTTCTCGTACCCAGTTTCTTGGGCCGGTCGTGGCTAATTCATGATTTTTTTAGGCAATTTAATTGTTCCAAGAAAACTTAGATTTATTGTGGCACTAAAATACAATCAAAATGCGGTTGATTTGAGTTGCAAATTTAAGCTTAGCTCCCCAAAGATTGCTCGTAGACAAAGTGCGTTATTTGAGGAACCAACTTCTCAAAAAAACACTCTATTTGCTGAGCGGAATAAAAATTAATATGATAATTTTTATTTCACAAAAATACTTGATTGATTAAATAATCTCTCTCCGGTCAACACGCTAAAATTTCCAATGGCAAGACATAATATGGCGCTCGACAAAAAAACAATTCATATTTTAATTGTAGACGATCGACCCAATAACCTCCGGTTTCTCTCAAATATATTGACGAAAGAAGGGTATAAAGTTCAGCGGGCAATTTCGGGGGAAATGGTGGTAAATGCTAAATTTGCCGTTCTTCCAGACTTGATTTTGCTAGATATTTCTATGCCAACAATGAACGGCTACGAAGTATGCGAAAGACTGAAAGCTAACGAAAATACTCGCGAAATACCGGTGATTTTTCTGAGCGTTTTTAATGAAACTTGTCAGAAAGTCAAGGCTTTTGAAGTGGGCGGTGTTGACTACATTTCTAAACCTTTTCAAGTAGAAGAATTTTTGGTGCGGATTGAAAGTCAACTGACTATACAACAGCTATCGAAACAATTAAAACAGCAGAATGCCGAACTGCAACGAGAGGTAAAATTTCGCAATCAAACAGAAGCAGCACTCCGGGAAAGCCAAGAAAGGTTGCAGAAATTGGCGGTGAATATACCGGGAGTTATTTATCAATTTATGCGAAAATCGGATGGAAGTTTCCAATTTGAATATATCAGTTACGCTTGTCGGGATATTTACGAATTGGAGGCCAAAGAAATATTAAAAGATTATAATTTATGCTGCAATCAAAATCATCCTGATGACCTAAAATATCTGGAGCAAAAAATTTGCGAGAGCGCTCGAACTTTAGAACCCTTTGCTTGTGAATGGCGGATTGTTACGCCATCGGGCAAACTCAAATGGCTGCAATCGAATTCTCGACCAGAAATGCGTGACAATGGCGATATTGTTTGGTATGGGGTATTTTTTGATATCAGCGATCGCAAGCAAGCAGAAATAGAATCGGCTTCAACTAAATCTGCTTTAGAACGGCAAGTTCAGCGAGAGTTGCTGATTGCAAAAATCACTCAAGAAATTCGATCGAGCTTGCAGCCGGAAAAAATCTTTCAAACGGCTGCAACTCAAATTGGTCAGGCATTCCGCGTCAATCGCTGTTTGATTCATACTTACGTTACTAGCCCCCAAGTCGATCTTCCTCTGGCGGCTGAGTATCTCCAACCTGAGTGGGAATCAATGCGGAACGTCATCGTTCCAATTTGGGGCAATCCTCACGTCGTACAAATGATGATCCAAGACCGGGCGATCGCCTCCAACGACGTTTATTCAGATCCTTTTTTGCAAGCTGCTGAATCGATTTGCCGCGTGGCTGGGTTGAAATCGATGCTGGCAATTCGCACTTCCTACCAAGGGATGGCAAACGGCGCTATTTGTTTGCACCAGTGCGATCGCCAACGCGAATGGACAAAAGATGAAATCGACTTGTTAGAAGCTGTGGCGGGTCAAGTAGGGATTGCGATCGCTCAAGCTAAACTGATCGAGCGAGAAAAAAAACGACTCGCGCAGCTCGATCGGCAAAATAAACAGTTGCAAGCAGAAATTCGCACCCGCGTCCGCGCCGAACAAGCTCTGCAAGAATCCGAAGCAGAATTGCGGGCGATTTTTACCGCCATGACTGACATAGTTTTAGTGAGAAATGCAGAAGGGCGCTGCATCAAAATCGCCCCGACAGCAGCGGTAAATTTGGTGAAATCTCCCACCGAAATGATTGGCAGAACCGCCCACGAAATCTTACCGGAACCTGCAGCAGATTTGGTATTAAATACCGTCAAACAAGTTCTCAAGACGAAGCAAAGCATCAATATTGAATATAGCTATACAGTCGGAGAGCGTGAAGTTTGGCTCGACGCTAAAATTTCTGTGCTTTCTGCTGAATCAGTGATTGTGGTAGCGCGAGATATTAGCGATCGCAAACAAGCAGAATCTGCACTCCGAGAAAGCCAGCACTTCATTCAGGCGATCGCCGATTCCAATCCCAACCTATTGTACGTTTACGATTTAGTAGAACAGCGGAATGTTTACTGCAACCGTCAAATTGCGGTGATGCTCGGTTACTCCGCCCTAGAAATCCAAGATATGGGTACAGAAATGATGTCAAATCTGCTCAACCCCGAGGATTTGCCAGCTTTTTGTGAAAGCGTCCAAAAAGTGCAGCAAGCCAAAGACGGCGATGTCATTGAATGTCAATACCGCATGAAACACAAAAACGGCGAATGGCGGTGGATGCACAGTTGGGATACAGTATTTCTCAGAACAAATGACGGTAAACCCAAACAAATTCTCGGTACCGCTAATGACATCACAGACCGCAAATTAGCGGCCGAAAAACTGCTAGCATCGCAGCAAAGAATCTCATTTTTATTGCAGCAAACGCCGATCGCAATTATTGAATTAAACCTGAATTTAGAAATTATCACTTGGAATCCGGCTACCGAAAAACTTTTTGGCTACAGCACAGAAGAAGTTATCGGCAAAAATGTCCCAGATTTCATCGTTCCAAACAACTATTACCACCAAATATTTCAAATTTTAAGCAACAAAATTAATGCGGAGTCTTGTGCCAGTTGCACTACCCACAAAACTCTTACAAAAGATGGTAGAAGTATCGTTTGCGAATGGTATAATACTCCGCTAATTGACGATAACGGTACAGCGATCGGCATCGCTTTAATGGCTGTAGATATTACGGAACGCCAGCAAGCACAAACTGAACTGCAAGAAAGTGCTTTGCGACAAAGAGCGATCGCGCGAATCATTGAAAGAATGCGCCAGACATTAGATCTCCGAGAAATTTTTCAAACTACGACCAGAGAATTGCGCCAAACCATGAAGTGCGATCGAGTCGCCCTTTACCGTTTCAATCCTGACTGGAGCGGCGAATTTGTAGCAGAATCAGTTGATAGTAAGTGGACTTCTTTCATGCAAGTACAGCAGGTAGATTCTAAATTTACTGAAAGTGCTTTAAAAAACGAACAATGCCTCGTTAAAAAATTCGAGATTGCCTCCCAAAAAGTATGCGATACTTATTTGCAAGAAACTGCTGGCGGAGCCTACAGCCGAAGTAAAACTTACCTTTGCGTCCCCGATATTTACAAGCAAGGATTCAATAATTGCTACATCCAACTATTAGAAAGATTTCAAGCAAAATCCTACATTACTGTGCCAATTTTCTGCGGCGAAAAACTCTGGGGACTGCTAGCATCCTATCAAAATTCAGCTCCCCGCCAGTGGAGCGAATCTGAAATCAACGTTGCAGTTCATGTGGGCACTCAGCTAGGAGTAGCATTGCAGCAAGCAGAATTGCTCGCCCGCACTCAAAGACAGTCAATGGAACTACTTAAATCCAAAGAAAACGCCGAAGTTGCCAACCGCGCCAAAAGCCAATTTCTCGCTTCCATGAGCCACGAACTCCGCACGCCTCTCAACGCCATTCTCGGTTTTTCGCAAGTCATGGCCCGCAACAGTTCCATCACGCAAGAACAAAAAGAATACATAGAAATTATCAACCGCAGCGGCGAACATTTACTGGAACTGATCAATGATGTTTTGTCAATGTCCAAAATAGAAGCAGGTCAAATTACTATCAATCAAAGCCGCTTCAACCTCTACAATCTTCTCAGTAGTCTCAGAGAAATGCTGCAACTAAAAGCTAACTCAAAAGGGTTGCGCCTCATCTTTGAAAATATCGGCGATTTGCCACAGTACATTGAAACAGACGAATCGAAATTGCGACAAGTTTTAATTAACCTGATCGGCAATGCCATTAAATTTACTCAACATGGAACCGTTACTTTGTGCGTTAGCAGCCAAGTAGAAAATAACGCCGCCGGACAAGAAGAAGCCCAATTGCATTTTGAAATTGCCGACACGGGACCTGGCATTTCTCCGTCTGAAGTTATTACATTATTTCAGCCCTTCGTACAAACAGAAACAGGTCGCAAGTCTATGCAGGGAACCGGGCTAGGATTGCCAATTAGCCAACAGTTCGTCAAGATTATGGGAGGTAACATTGCTGTTGAAAGTCAACTGGAGCGAGGCACAATTTTTACTTTTAATATCCGCGTTAACGTCGTAACAGAAAGTGACGAACAAGAAAAACCTGCCGTTAAACCAGTTATTGCTTTAGAAGCCGGACAGCAAACCTATAGGATATTAATAGTTGAAGATGTAACGGAAAATCGCCAACTGCTGTTTCAGCTCCTCGTACCGCTCGGATTTGAAGTCCGTGAAGCAATTAACGGTAAAGAAGGAGTTGCTTTGCAGTCTACTTGGAAGCCGCACCTGATTTTGATGGATATGCTGATGCCAGTTATGGACGGCTACGAAGCTACAAAACAGATCAAGCAAACTCCAGAAGGTAGAGAAATAATAATTATTGCCCTGACTGCTAGTGCTTTTGACGAGCAGCGACAAATGATTTTGTCTGCTGGTTGTGACGATTTGATCTGTAAACCGTTTCGGGAAGAGGTACTATTTGAAAAGATAGCGCATCACCTGAATCTGCGTTATATTTATGAGGAAGAAAACTCATCTATTTCTGATTCAGCACCCCGACAGGTTCAAAGTTTGACCACCGAGGATTTGAGTGTAATGCCCGCAGACTGGGTGGTCGATTTATACCGAGCAGCACTTTGCGTTGACGACAATCGCATCCTCGGACTGATCGCTCAAATTCCCGAAACTGAGGCAAATCTCGCTAATGCTTTAACAGATTTAGTCGATAATTTTCGGATAGATATCATTATCGATTTAACTCAATTATATTATGATGAACGAGCCATTACTAGCAGCGACTCTTAGAGACATTCTGATCGTTGACGATATGCCGGACAACTTGCGACTTTTATCAACTATGCTAGAATCCTACGGGTATCAAGTTAGGAAGGCGATTAACGGCAAAATGGCTCTGCAAGCAGCACAAATCTCTCCTCCAGATTTGATTTTATTAGATATTAATATGCCCAAAATGAGCGGCTATGAAGTTTGTAAAAATTTGAAAAAATTTGAAAATACTAAAGATATTCCAGTAATTTTTATTAGTGCGCTAGATGACGTGATGGAAAAAGTTAAGGCTTTTCAAGTAGGAGGAGTAGATTATATTACTAAGCCGTTTCAAGTAGAAGAAGTCTTCGCCCGCGTGGAAAGCCAACTGTCTTTGCGTTTGTTGCAATCGCAACTGCAACAGCAAGCTAGGGAATTGCACGATCGCAATTCCAGATTGCAGGAAGAAATCGTGGAAAGGCAGCGGGCGGAAGAATCAATCCGGTTTTTGCTGGAAACGACGCGGGCGATCGGCGAAGCTGCAGACTTTCACTCAGCTTTAGAAGCAATCCTGCACCAACTTGGCGAAACAATCGGATGGGATGTAGGAGAAGCTTGGATTCCCAATGCAGAAGGAACTCTGCTGCAATCTGCCAGGGGCTGGTATGCGAGTAACGCCAGCATGGAACCCTTCCGCACCCAAAGCGAACAACTGACATTTGCCATGAATATCGGGCTGCCGGGACGAGTTTGGGCATCCAAGGAACCAGAATGGGTAGAAGATATTTCCCAGGGCTACCCGGATTTTCTCCGAAGTGAAGTAGCACAAGAACTCGGATTTAAAGCAGGTTTTGGCGTGCCGATTTTGGTAGGCGATGAAGTATTAGCGGTGCTAGTTTTTTTTCAAATTTTGCCTTCTCCGAAAAACGCGCGCTTTATAGACATTTTCAATGCGGTTGGCACTCAATTAGGTGGTTTAATTCAGCGCAAACAAGCCGAAGAATTGCTGCGAATTGCTGAAGAAAGATATCACAGTATTGTAGAAAATGCGATGGAAGGTATTTTTCAAAGCACTCCTTCTGGAGGCTATCTCAGCGCTAATCCAGCTTTGGCAAAATTGTACGGTTACGATTCGCCAGCAGAACTGATGTCTAGTATTGAAAATATTGCCGAACAACTATACCTTAACCCGGAACGCCGCCTGGAATTCGTGACTGCTATGGATGCAGAAAATGCCGTTTCGGGGTTTGAATCTATCGTATGTCGCAAGGACGGTAGCCGGATTTGGGTATCAGAAAATGTCCGTGCTGTTCGGGATTCACAAGGAATTATAATGTACTATGAGGGTACTGTTTCTGACATTACAGAGCGGAAATTAGCGCAAGAAGAACTCAAAATTCAACAGGAACAAAGCGAGAAATTGTTGTTAAATATTCTGCCCAAACCAATAGCAGAACGTTTGAAAGCCCAGCAAAGCACGATCGCCGACAGTTTTGCCGATGTAAGTGTTTTATTTGCTGATATTGTTGGCTTTACTGAACTGTCGGTGAGAATGTCTCCGACGGAGTTGGTAAAGCGATTGAATGTGATTTTTTCTCACTTCGACCAGTTAGCTGAAATGTACGGTGTGGAGAAAATCAAGACTATTGGTGATGCTTACATGGTAGTCGGGGGATTGCCTACGCCGAGACATGACCACGCGGGGGCGATCGCCCACATGGCCTTGGGAATGCAGGAAAAAATAGCCAAGTTGTCGGCCGAGACAGGAGAAAAACTGGCAATTCGCATCGGCATCAATTCCGGGCCGGTGGTGGCGGGAGTGATTGGTGTTAGCAAGTTTACTTATGATTTGTGGGGAGATACGGTGAATGTGGCGGCGAGGATGGAGGCTACGGGTTTTGCAGGCAGAATTCAAGTTACTGATGTTACTTACGAGCTTTTAAAAGATAAGTATTTGTTGGAGATGCGAGGCGTAATTCCGGTGAAAGGTAAGGGGGACATGAGGACTTATTGGTTGCTAGAAAAAAGGTAGTCAGTTGGCAGTTGACAGTTGACCGTTTTCCTTGGGAATGGGGAATGGGGCAATGAGGAATTGGGAATAATGTTTTTGTGAGACGTTGCTCAAAGCCAGCCCCGGATCGGGATTGTGCTGCTACGATCGAAGAAGTTAACGAAAATTTACATTTAGAGTCGTGACAGCACAACAGCTAGTATCTGCAACGAGTTTTGAGAAGCTGATTTGGACTTGGAAAGGTCACAAAATTCAATATACCGTCCAAGGAACCGGCCGCCCTCTGATCTTGATTCACGGGTTTGGGGCTTCGATCGGACATTGGCGGCAAAATATCCCCGCACTCGCGGCGGAGGGCTACCGGGTATTTGCGCTGGACTTGCTGGGATTCGGGGCTTCTGGCAAACCGGCGCTTGATTATACGCTGGAATTGTGGGAAGAATTGCTGACAGATTTCTGGACAGAATTGGTACAGGAACCGGCGGTATTTGTCGGAAATTCGATCGGCGCTTTGCTGAGTTTGATGGTAGTCGCCAACCATCCAGAAATATCAGCCGGCGGTGTGTTAATTAACTGTGCCGGCGGGCTCAACCACCGGCCGGAGGAACTGAATTTCCCGCTGCGAGTAGTGATGGGGACTTTTACTAAATTAGTTCGATCGCCCGTCATCGGCCCGTTTGTCTTCAACAACATCCGCCAAAAACACCGCATCCGCAACACCCTGCGTCAAGTCTACGGGAACCGCGAAGCCATCACCGACGAACTTGTAGAACTCCTGCACGCGCCCTCCTGCGAGCCCGGAGCTCAACAAGTTTTCGCTTCCATTCTCACAGCCCCAGCAGGCCCTCAACCGTCAGAATTGCTGCCAAAGGTCGATCGTCCGTTACTGGTACTTTGGGGTGCAGACGACCCCTGGACGCCGATCGCCGGCAGCAAAATTTACCAAGAATTAGCGGCCAACGATCGACCAGTGAAATTTGTTTCAATTCCCAACACCGGCCACTGTCCCCACGACGAGCGGCCCAGTGAAGTCAACGCTCTGATTTTGGACTGGCTGCAGGAATTGAACTAAAATTTTTCGGGGGAATGCCAGAAAAAGGCGATCGAGCAAAACCCTTGCACAGCCAAGGTTCTGCCTCACTCCACCGCACCCGCCGCCCGGATTGGAAAGACTCAAAAAAAACTTTGCTAAAAAGTCTTGACACATTCGGGCGAGTCGGCTATATTGATGGACGTGTGAGGAGCGAACCAGAGAAAGCACCGAGACGAAACACGGCCAGTCGTCGGTGCTTTTTCTGTGGAAAGCCACTTTTAAGAATTTTCAACTATCTACAATTCGCATCCAGAATATCTGCAAACGGGCCCCTTCAACTCTTCCTTCGCGCTCTTAGCGTCTTCTTGCTTTCCTTAAATAAACACTCTTAGGTTCGTAGTGAAGACTTCAGTCCCCACTACGAACCATAGATCACAGGCTTTCCGGCTGGTTCCACAAACAATATCAGCTCGCGCCCAAAACAAATTGTTCGATCGCAGCCACCACCCCATCTTCCTCCACATCCGGCGCAACCCAATCAGCAATAGCCTTCACACCATCAGGAGCATTCCCCATCGCCACGCCCACACCTGCGTAGGAAATCATTTCCAGATCGTTAAAATTGTCGCCGATCGCCATCACCTGAGCCGACTGCAAACCCAAAACTTTTTCGGCTAAATACTGCACCCCATCTCCCTTACTCGCCAAAGGATGCGTAGCTTCAAAAAAAGTAGCCACCGATTGAGTCAAATAAAGCTCCGCAGGCGTGTAGCGTTTCCGCATACTGCTGAGCAAGCCGTGGAGTACCTCTGGATTCTCGCACAAAGCCAAAACCTTCGTCGGTTCCCCCGGCAGATCTCGCCGCAAATCTTGAATTACAATTGGTTCAATGCCCGATCGTTCGGCATAAATTCGGGTAGCTGCTGTAATTTCCGGTACGTAAAGTTTGTCGTCAATATAGAAATGGATCGAAAGGAGCGATCGGTAATCCAGTGCTTCAAAATGCTCTAATAGTTGCAGAGCAGTTTGTTTCGACAGCGGCAAGTGTCGCAGTCGCTTTTGAGTAGCTGGATCTTGAATCCACGCGCCCTGGTAGCAAATCAGCGGCAAAGTTGAGCCAATTTCTGAGTGAAAACGCAAAGCCGATTTGTACATCCTGCCCGTAGCGATGGCCACTTTCACTCCCCGCGACTCGGCAGCCAAAACTGCCTGCTTGACGGGTTGTCGGATGTCATTTGACAAACCTGCGATCGTGCCGTCGATATCTAGTACCAGTAGTTTAATCTCTGCGGTACCAAAAGCGCGATCGGTAGCATTCGCTGGATTTGAGGCAATTATATTCTGCATGATTTTGAAATTTTAGCTGTTGATTTGCACCCACCAATTTATTTTGGCACTGGCACATAAGTTTTGTTTGCATCTAAATTGTCTGTTATCTTTGAGAAGAATATGGAGAGAGAGCCCGAATAGAGAACAGGAAAGGGTGGACAGGATTTGACTGCCAACGGGAATAGGTCATTGAAATATACAATTTAAATGCCTGTAGAGCGTGCCGCCAGCACCGAAAACTGTCTCAATAGCGCCTCAAACCACTTTTTGCCTCAGTCCCGATCGCAGCTTGTTTACTTATGCACTCACCAGCCCTCTTAATGCGATCTTGATTTACAATTACTTCACAGTGCCCCCGGCAATATCTCAACCATTATCTCATCATTCATACCCACTTATTCAATTGACAATTGACAATCTAAAATCATCATTTCTTGTTACCATGCTTTCTCGTTACCATGCTCTGTCTGGTAACGCAGAAGCCGGAGTTTATGCCTCCTTTTACTTCGCCAATCGTCAGAAAATAAGGACTATAATAAGTGTTTCAATCATTAAATATTTGTTGCTAAGATTATCATTTATATTATGTCCTATCGATTGCCGTAACAAAAAAGGTTTGTAGTGCAGACAACCGTCCGCAATCAAACCAATTTTATTATGTTTAATCGACCGAACGCGAGATTATTCCCATCTTTTGATCTCAAATATTCAATCCCCAACTGTACTTAAAAACTACCGCATTCGCAGCATGATTACTATTCCGGGATATCGCATAGACGGAGAAATTTATACAAACGATCGCACAGTTATTTATCGAGGGATACAGCTTGAACAACAAAAACCAGTTATCCTCAAAACTCTCGCGCAGCCCTACCCAACGCCAGCACAAATAGCCCAACTCCTGCACGAAGCAGAAATCCTCAAAAATTTGAATTTGCCCGGAACAGTTAAGCTTTACCAACTCGAAAAATACAATCACGTTCCTGTTTTAATTTTAGAAGATTTTGGCGGCATTTCTCTCAAAAATTTTCTCACCAACAACCAGCTAGAGTTACAACAATTTCTGCAAATCGGTATCAAACTAGCAGAAACTCTCAGCCAACTCCACGAACACCACATCATCCACAAAGATCTTAAACCGAGCAATATTATTGTCAATATCGAGACAGGGGATGTCAAACTTGCTGATTTTGCGATCGCCTCCCTGCTACCGGGCGAAAACCCCGCCCTCCACCATCCCAATTTACTCGAAGGCACCCTCGCCTATATGTCGCCAGAACAAACTGGCCGCATGAATCGGGCGATCGACTACCGCACCGATTTTTATTCTCTCGGCATCACTTTTTATGAAATGCTCTGCGGTGAAGTGCCTTTTAGTGCGATCGATCCGATGGAATTAGTACATTGCCATATTGCCAAAAAACCACTTGCTCCTTGTGAGAATCAAAAACAAAAAATCCAAGGCATAATCAATCAATCACAAACCGACGAAATTCCTCAAGTCGTTTCCGATATCGTCATGAAACTATTAGCAAAAACCGCCGAAGACAGATATCAAAGTGCTTTCGGACTTGGGTGCGACCTAGAAAAATGTCTCTTTCAACTGGAAACCACCGGCGAAATTTCTCACATCACCCTCGGCGAACACGATAGGTCAAGTAACCTGCAAATTTCCCAAAAACTTTACGGGCGAGAAGCCGAAGTTAATCTGCTTCTCGATACCTTCGATAGGATGAGACAGGGAAATACAGAAATAGTATTAATTTCCGGTTCTGCAGGTATGGGAAAATCTTGCTTGGTCTATGAAATTCACAAGCCTATCCTGCGGGAAAACGGGTATTTTATAGATAGCAAATTTGAAAAATTTAAGCGCGATATTCCCTACGCTTTTTTGATCCAAGCTTTTCAAGACTTATTGCGCCAAATTCTCACAGAAACATCTGCCAAACTTCAAGTTTGGAGACAAAAAATATTAAATGCCCTCGGCGGAAACTGCCAAGTAATTATTGAAGTTCTTCCCGAAGTACAAATGATTGTCGGGCCGCAGCCCCCAGTGCCAGACTTAGGATTACATGAATCTCAAAATCGCTTTAATTTGGTATTTCAAAAATTCATTCGAGTCTTTGCTCAAAAAGCACACCCCTTAGTAATTTTTCTCGACGATTTGCAGTGGGTAGATTCAGCATCCCTTAAGTTGATCCAACTGCTAGCAACAAACCTAGAAAATCAATATTTATTAATCATTGGAGCCTACAAAAAACAAGAACTTAACGCAAACCATCCTGTAATGCTGACCGTCGAAGCAATTAAAAAAGCAGGGGGAAATTTCAGCGAAATATCCCTTTCGCATTTAGATATTACCAGCGTCAATCAATTTCTTGCAGATAGTCTGAGCTGCTCGCCAGAAAAATCACTAGATTTAGCAGAATTGCTTTTCCAAAAAACAGGAGGCAATCCCTTTTTTCTAACTCAACTTTTAAAGTATATTTACTCAAAAAAATTGCTGCAATACAAATTTACACCTTCCGATACTTCTGTCGATATAGTCGAACCTAACATTTATGAGTCGAATCCTCAAAAAGCATATCCAGCTTTGAGAAAATGCGAAATTGCAGGTGAGTGGCAGTGGGATATCGAGCAAATACAAGAAATAGGAATAACTGACAATGTTGTAGAATTAATGATCGATCACATTCAGAAACTTTCAGAAACCACCCAGGAACTACTAAAATTAGCTGCTTGTGTTGGCAACAAATTTGATTTAGGAATTATCTCAAAAATCTGTAGAAAATCTCTAGTTTCCGCAGCAGCAGACCTCTGGGAAGCTCTTCAGTCAGGTCTGATTGTGCCCGTGAATAACGCCTACAAAATTCCGCTCGCACTAGCAGCAACTACAGAAGTAACCGACCAAATATCTAGAGATTTTACCGATGAATTGTCCCTACCAATCGCTGATGCTGCTAGCGCAACTTATAAATTTTTGCACGAACGAGTTCAACAAGCAGCTTATGCTTTAATATCCGAACCCCAAAAACAAGAAAATCATCTCAAAATAGGCAGATTTTTGCTACAAAACGCACCTCCAGAGCAATTAGAAAACTATGTTTTTGATATAGTCAACCAACTCAATGCATCCCGACAAATCATCAGCAGTGAATTAGAAAAATTTCAATTATGCCAATTAAATTTAATTGCAGGTCGTAAAGCAAAAGCCAGTGCAGCTTACGAACTCGCCGTCAAATATTTAACCGCAGGTATTGAATTGCTTCTGCAGCAAAGTTGGGAAACCGATTACGATTTGACTCTGGCACTCTACGAGTCAGCCGCAGAAGCCACTTACCTCAATACCGAGTTTGAACAAATGGAAAAATGGGCAGAAATTGTCCTGCAACACGCAAAAAATGAACTAGACAAAATCAAAATATTTGAAATCAGAATCACAGCTTGTACGATGCAAACGAAACTGCAGGAAGCTGTACAAATTGGTAGAGAAGCACTAAAAATGTTAGGAATAAACTTGCCAGAGTCGCCAGTTCCCCTCCACATTCAGCAAGCAATGGCCCAAACTTCAGCTTATTTAACAGGCAAAAAAATAGAAGATTTAATGAACTTACCTGTGATGACAAATCCGCGCAAGTTAGCAACTATGCGCGTGCTTTCCAGTATGTTTTCGGCTACGTTTATAGTTGAACCATTGCTGTTACCGTTGATTGTATGCCAGCAAGTTAATTTATCCATTAACTATGGAAATTCGGTTTTTTCAACTTTGGGTTATGCTAATTACGGAGTAATTTTAAAAGGAATAATTAGAGATGTTGAATCAGGCGATCGCTTTGGTCAATTAGCTTTAAATTTGATCGATCGACTAAATGCTTTAGAATTTAAAAGTAAGGTTCTTAATTTAGTCGCATTCGTTTTGATGCACGGCAACCATCATGTTAAGGACACTTTGCCACTGTTAGAAGAAGCCTATCAAAGCGCCCTTGAAAATGGTGATTTAGAATCCATAGGATATGCGGCGGTAAATATTTGTCAGTCTTTCTATTTCATCGGTCAAGAATTGATGCCACTAGAACAAAAAATGGCTAATTATAACCATTTATTATTTCAACTCAAGCAAGAAACGGTATTGACTTGGAATCAAATATATCAGAAAACAGTTTGGCAATTGATGGACAATGCGGACACTTCCAATCTTTTGTTATGTGAAACTTATAGCGAAGAAAAGTTGTTACGACTGCTATTGAAAGCTAACGATCGCGTCGGTTTACAGCACTTTTATTTGCAAAAGTTAATACTAGCATATTTATTTGGAGATATTGAGCTAGCCCTAGACAATGCAGCACAGGCCGAGCTTTATTTAGATGGAGTTGCGGGCTTTATTAATGTTCCTGAATACCATTTTTACGATTCTCTCGCAAGACTTGCAGCATATCCACAAGCAACAAATGAGGAACAAGAAGAGCATCTTTTTTACGCCAGCAGCAACCTCAGAAAACTCCAAATAAAATCACTTTCTGCGCCGATGAACCTCCAGCACAAATGCGACTTGATCGAAGCAGAAATAGCGCAAACTCTAGGTAATATTGTCAGAGCAATGGAATATTACGACCGTGCAATTGCCGGAGCTCAAGAAAACGAATACATACAAATACAAGCACTCGCAGCAGAATTAGCGGGAGCATTTTATTTATCCATAGGACGAGAAAGAATTGCTAAGACTTACTTGATAGAAGCGCGTTATTGCTATCAGCGCTGGGGTGCACAAGCCAAAGTAAGACATTTGGAATCAAAATACCCGCAGTGGCTAACTTTAGCCTCAATTTCAACTAATATCGAAACTCGCAAATCTACCAGCAGCGCTTGCACTACGAGCGACAGTGCAGGGGTGCTAGATTTGACAACCGCAGTCAAAGCTTCACAAACATTAGCCAGCGAAATAGTTCTCGATAAACTACTGGCAAAGATGATGAAAATTGTGATTGAAAATGCCGGAGGAGAAACAGGATTTTTAATACTAGAAAAAGATGGTAAATTGGTTATTGAAGCATCGGGTTCTGTGGATGCCGATCGCGTTGCTGTCATGCAATCAATTCCTATAAATTTTGTAGATGAAGAGCGAGAAGAAACTTTGCTGTCAGTTGCAGTTGTCAACTACGTCGCCCGCACCCAGGAAAGTATAGTTTTAAATGATGCCAGCCGCGAAGGACAATTTACTCACGCACCTTATATAATTGCTTTTCAACCTAAATCAATTCTTTGTACTCCGTTAATCCACCAAGGTAAACTAAGCGGCATTCTATATTTAGAAAACAATCTGACTACAGGCGCTTTTACGCCAGAAAGGTTAGAAATATTACAACTGCTGTCTTCTCAAATTTCTATCTCGATAGAAAACGCCCAACTTTACACAAACTTGCAGCAATTCAATCAGAATCTCGAAAAATTAGTACAGCAGCGTACTTCCGAGCTTTCTCAAACTTTAGAAGATTTAAGATCGGCACAAAAGAAACTGGTAGAATCGGAAAAAATGGCCGCCCTTGGTGGTTTGGTTGCAGGTGTTGCTCACGAAATCAACACTCCCATCGGCATCGGTATCACCGCCGCTTCGCTGCTGGCGGAAAAAGTTACAAAGTTTTTTGAGCTTTACAGCAAGGGTCAAATTAAACGCTCTGAGTTAGAAAAATTCCTGGATACGGCCCTGCAAAGCAGTAATATGATCTTATCAAATTTGACGCGGGCGGCTGACTTGATTCACAGTTTTAAAGAAGTGGCTGTAGATCAGTCGAGCGAATTACAACGCACGTTTAACCTAAAAAATTATCTTGAGGAGATTTTGACATCTTTAACCGCCAAACTAAGAAGAACTAAACACAAAATAGAGATTAAAGGCGATGAAAATATTGTACTGGACAGTTATCCTGGTGTGTTGTGTCAAATTGTGACAAATCTGGTGTTTAATTCCCTGGTTCACGCTTACGATGGAGAAGACGAAGGGATTCTGGCTTTTGATTTTAAGCTAGAGGGCGATCGGCTAATATTTGAATATGCAGATAACGGCAAAGGAGTTTCCCCAGAAAATCTCAGTAAAATCTTTGAACCATTTTTTACCACCAAAAGAGGTAAGGGCGGCACAGGATTGGGACTGCACATTATTTATAACCTCGTTACGCAAAAACTCAAAGGTACAATTACCTGCGAAAGTCAATTGAACAAAGGTACAAGATTTATGATGGAGTTTCCAGCTAAAATTAGTAATTAGTTATTATAACACGAGTTTTAATAGAATTTTATTTAGGAGAGGGATTAATGTCAGAAGCTAGTAAAAAACTATTCGCTGCGAACGATGACGAATTAATAGCGTTGGGCGACGATGAATTAATATTTGCGGAAGAAGACGAGGTTCAAGAACAACCGATTCCAGACAGTTGGAAAATCTTAATTGTAGACGATGAAATAGAAATTCATAATATTACAAAGCTAGCTTTAAATGAATTTACATTTGAAAACAAATCCCTCACATTTATCAGCGCTTTTTCTGGTAAAGAAGCCAAAGAAATGATCCAAGCCCACCCAGATGTAGCATTGATTTTACTGGATGTAGTGATGGAAACAGAAGAGGCAGGCTTGGAAGTTGTAAAATACATCCGCGATATTTTAGACAATAAAATAGTGCGAATTATTTTGCGAACCGGACAGCCGGGACAAGTGCCGGAAGATGTTGTAATTGTCAGCTACGATATTAACGATTACAAAACTAAAACAGAACTCACAAACAAAAAGTTATTTACCACATTAGTGACAACGCTGAGAGCATTTCGCGCCCTGACTCAAATCGAAGCCAGCAAAAGCGAACTTGAAAAGATTGCAATAGCTTCGGCCCGCTTTGTTCCCCGCGAATTTTTAAAGTTTCTCAAGATTGAAAGCATTGTTGATGCCAGATTGGGAGACTCTGTACAGGCGGAAATGACGATTATGTTTGCCGACATTCGCTCATTTACCAGTCTGTCAGAAAGTATGTCTCCTAGAGAAAATTTTGAATTTCTCAACTCTTACTTAAGCCGAGTTGGTCCAGTTATCCGCCAGTATAACGGCTTTATAGATAAATACATTGGTGACGGAATTATGGCTTTGTTTCCTAACCGTCCTGAAGATGCGGTTCAAGCGGCAATTGAGATGCAGCAGCAAGTTAAAATTTATAACAGACACAGGCAAAATAGCGGATATCAACCTATTTCGATAGGGATTGGTTTGCATACGGGAACTTTAATGTTGGGCACTATTGGCGAAGCGGAACGGATGGAAAGTACGGTAATTTCTGATGCTGTGAATTTAGCCGCGCGTGTGGAAGGATTGACAAAGCTTTACGGAGTCGGTATTGTCGCTAGCGTCCAGACTCTTTGTCGAATAGACGATCCACAAAATTATAAGTGTCGGTTTCTCGATCGCGTTCAAGTCAAAGGAAAACAAACACCTGTGGCTGTATTTGAAATTTATGATGGCGACTCCGCTACAATGATCGAACTAAAAGCACAAACTCAAACTTATTTTGAACAGGGAATTTTTTTTCACTACCAGCAACAATTCGCGCAAGCAAGGCAAATGTTTTTGCGCGTGTTGCAAGTCAACAAGTATGATAAGGCAGCAGCTTTTTATGCCGATCGCTGCGATATGTTGATGAAGAATGCTGTCATTATGACTTTGGAAGGAATTGAAATTTAGGGCATGGGGCATGGGGCATGGGGCATGGGGCATTGGGCATCAGCTAAGATTGTGAACAGTCAACAGTCAACAGTCAACAGTGAACGGTGAACGGTGAACAGTGAACGGTGAACAAATAACTTAATTTATGCGCTTAAAATCCCTTGATGTTTTTCGCGGAATTGCGATCGCCTCGATGATTCTAGTCAACAACCCCGGTAGTTGGGAACAGGTGTATCCACCGCTAGATCACGCAGAATGGCACGGCTGCACCCCGACAGACTTAGTATTTCCGTTTTTCTTGTTCATTGTGGGCTGCGCGATGTCTTTCTCGCTGTCAAAATATACTGAAACTACTACAAAAATAGAAACAAATATCTATTGGCGAATTGCGCGCCGCGCCACGATTTTATTTATATTAGGATTGCTGCTAAATACATCTTCGATCGCCCTTGACGTACTTCTCAACAGCGCCCCAGCGGAAAACTTCGGTAAAATCCGCATCATGGGAGTATTGCAGCGCATCGGCTTAGCATATTTCATCAGTGCGATCGCGATTCTTAACCTTTCCCCCCGCCATCAAAAACTGCTCGCTGTTGCGGTGCTTTTGGGCTATTGGGCTGCATTAACCGCAGGCGCTGTAGGGGGGTACACTGCCGGCGAACTCACGCCCGAAGGAAATTTAGGAGGATATGTCGATCGGCTAATTCTCGGCAGCCAACACCTGTACAAAGGCGGCCCCTTCGATCCTGAAGGATTGTTGAGTACCTTACCCGCAGTTGTAACCGTCCTGATCGGCTATTTTACAGGGGAATGGTTGCGCGTGCAGCCGATCGAAACCCGCACCAGTGTAAACTTAGCAATATGCGGCCTAAGTTGTCTAGTAATCGGCCATTTGTGGGGATTTTTATTTCCGATCAACAAACAACTGTGGACGAGTTCCTATGTGGTTTTTACCGCAGGTTGGGCGTTGCTATTGCTAGCAGCTTGCTACGAAACAATAGAAGTGCGGAATTGGAAATGGGGGCGACCGTTTGAAATCATGGGAGTGAATGCTATTTTCGTGTTTGTTGCTTCCGGGATTGTCGCCAGACTTCTATTAAAAACTCATATCGGTAGCGGCGAAAATCCTCCGACAACTTACACTTGGATTTACGAAAACTGGTTTGTGCCGTGGGCGGGGCTGCTGAACGGTTCTCTAGCATTTGCCGTGACTGCGGTATTATTTTGGTGGTTAATTTTGTATGGAATGTACCGCCGTGGTTGGGCGATTAAAATTTGAGTAAAAAAACAGAATACCTAAAATCCCTACTTCTTTAAGAAGTCAAGGTTCTAAGAGCTAGTAGGGCTTGACATCCACAGCATTTTGCAGTTAACGTATTTATTAATTAAAAAAGTGTTTTAATCACGGAATGGAGAGAGCAATGAACGACTTCTTAGATAGCTTGATATGTCGGCAGACATTTGATACGCAGGCTTTGATGAATTCTCACCCACCAAAATTTTACGACCCTAACAAGCAAATAGTTTATGATATTTGTTGTCCGCCTGGATGCACTCATCGGGGTCAATTAGCATTTTCCCGATGGTACGCAATGCCTTTTCCAGAATATCTTTCTCCTCTGGAACATCAGACAGATATTTCTGAGCGAAAGGCATACTTTGGGTACGAGCCATCCCAAGATAGCACTGAGATGGAGTGGTATCTCAATTTCGCTCATTACGATCTTTTTTGTGCTTATGGTGGTTCGCTATTTGCCCAAGACGAAATGCAGGTAGCTGAACATCCAGGACTTAGTTCACTGCGAGAAGCTTTACTAGATTCCAACATTAAGCCATTAACAGTGGAGAGTCAACAACCCACCCCGATCCTGATTCGTGGGGTGGAACGGAGGTGTGCGATCGCTACCGATCGCAATTCAGGACAGGGGCGACCTTTTGGTCTTTACGGCAATAACTTTGGACGAGCGACATCAGATGCGATCGCACAAGCGACAAAACCTCTAAACCCGCCTACAATTACAAACATCATTGCGATAGAAGCTCCTTCCTATGGCGAGGGTTCTTATAGCATTGCACAAATTGAATACATTCTTAAAACAGCATTCACTGGATTTTTTGCAGCACGAATTGAGTCACAGTTAGAGTCGGCTCAAACACCAACTTTGATTATTCATACAGGCTTCTGGGGATGCGGAGCTTACGGTGGTAATCGTGTCTTGATGGCTCTTTTGCAACTGTTGTCGGCTCGTCTCAGTCAAGTGAATTGTCTAGTCTTTCATACCAGCGATGCTACGGGAAGTCAGGATTTGGCAACTGCTCAACAAATACTCGATCGCGATTTAGTACCTGATGATTCACCGGTGAAAGTTTCAGATTTGGTAGAAAAGATTCATGCGATGGAATTCCAGTGGGGATTTAGCGATGGAAACTAAGAGGATATTCGAGCCAAGTTATACCTGCAGTAACAACCTTTTCTTTGCAATACGCAGCTACACTTTTTCCTGAGAGTGAGGAAATCCCACCCGTTCAAGTTTCGACTAGGGACTAGATCTGGCCTCAAACCCTCCCAGCTCAAGGATTTGGCCGATTTCTAGATCGCCCCCCTCTCAACCGCTCGCTATAAATGAACCCAAATCGCTAAAATAAAAAAAAGATACGTAATAGGCAGGCTGGCGTCAATGATCCCAACAGTTATAGAACAATCCGGTCGCGGCGAACGCGCCTTTGACATTTACTCGCGACTCCTGCGCGATCGCATCATCTTCTTGGGCCAACAGGTTGACTCCGACTTAGCCAACTTGATCGTTGCCCAATTGCTATTTTTAGACGCAGAAGATCCAGAGAAAGACATTTACCTCTATATCAACTCCCCAGGGGGTTCGGTATCAGCAGGTATGGGCATTTTTGACACAATGAACCACATCCGCCCCGACATTTGCACCATTTGTCTCGGTTTGGCAGCCAGCATGGGGGCTTTTCTGTTGAGTGCCGGCGCTAAAGGCAAGCGGATGAGTTTGCCTCACTCCCGGATCATGATCCACCAACCTCTCGGTGGAGCTCAAGGACAAGCAACGGATATTGAAATTCAGGCAAAAGAGATTTTGTACCACAAACAGCGCCTGAATCAATTTTTGGCAGATCATACCGGTCAGCCGCTTTCGCGCATTGAAGAAGATACCGAACGGGATTTCTTCATGTCCGCCGATGAAGCTAAGGACTACGGTTTGGTGGATCAAGTGATCGATCGCCGTCCTTCGGCCAGTCGCCCGATCGCCGCTGTAGCATAAATTAAAAATTAAAAATCAAAAATGGGAAATATTCGGCATTTTTGATTTTTAATTTTTAACGTTCAAAAGTACCTTTTTAATCCTGGATAAACGGGTGCGTCGAAACCGGGTTTTTTACCCAAATCTTTGGTTCTCAACCTTAATATCTGTAAAAAACCCGGTTTCTTTAATCTAATAGCCTCCAGCGCCTTGTTTAGTTTCCGAATTCCTAGGGTTAACGGCAGTTGACAGTTTATCTAGATTTACCGAGAATTTAATTACTAAATTCTCGGTAAATTAATCCACAGACTAATTAGCGTTGGTGATTTTGAGCGAACAAAGACGCAACCTTTGAAGAAGACCTCGCCAGCAATGTTTCGGAAATAAATAACTCATTCAAAATCTTGCGAATTCTGCGCGAAGCGATTAATATACAAAGATACAACCGCATTGAGAGGTCGAATCAATGGCTACCCTAACTTATTGCAAAGGCTTGCCCACACCAGCAGATGAACTCAACGAACTAGGATTTACAGATTTCGAGATGTTCTTAGAAGCTTACGCCCCAATTTTTAGGGCTGCAAGTATTGAAACAGTCAACCACTTACTTTTAAATACAGGATTCAAGAAGTCCGACTGGAACACACACTTACGGTATCAATAAGCGCCACGCAGATGGCGTGATTAGCTCCACCAAAGGTCGTGTAGACGGCGCTAAAGAACACAGAATTCTACATATAAAAACTCTTGAGGGGAAGGTTAAATCTATTAGTGCGTGGCTCAAAAAAGCCGAACGCAAACTGGTATTAGCTCGTAAATTTTATGCCAAGAATAAATGGCAAAACTCAAAGGCAGGCTGCAATTTTCCCATAGCCTGCTCGCTCCAGTATAAGTATACAAATTGGCAAAATTTACGCTTTCAAATACACAATAAAAAGCGCAAAATGACTCTGTTGACTAACAGAATTAAACACTTAAGAGTCAAACCAATCAAGGTTTTCATCCCTAACGGGGATATTTTTGTTGTCGGCTCTAAAGACGAGTCTTTCGGCAATCAAGTCTCCCAGTGGAATGGAAAAAAAATAACTTTTAGAGTCCCAAAATACTTAGAATCACGATTCGGAAAAACTGTGTCTTCTGAGGTTGGTGATTTCGAGCGCAACATAAATAGGCTACCAGAATCCGGGGCGTATACCTGGCATTTCTACCGCAAGAGCGGAAAGTGGGTTATTGCCGTGCAGTTTACCCCAAATCCCGTGAATCAAGTTTCTAGAGAGAGGATGTCCGGTTGCATCGGTATCGATATGAATCCTGGTTCTATTGGGTGGGTGTATGTCGATACTGAAGGAAATCTCAAAGCCAAAGGGCAGATTCCATTGCAGATGGGCTTACCTAACGGCAAGCAACAAGCTCAGATTGTTTATGCTTGCCTGCAACTAGCAGTAAGAGCCACGGAATTTGAATGTCCCGTAGTTTGCGAAGAACTTGATTTCTCAACAAAAAAGCAATCTCTAGGGGAAAAAGGTAGAAAGTATACGCGGATGTTATCGGGCTGGGCATATAGTGAGTTCTACAAGCAACTCAGTTCGATTTTGTCGAATCGTGGAATTGAGTTGATTACAGTTAACCCGGCTTATTCAAGTATTATGGGATTGGTAAAATATTTAAGAATGTATGGCTTAGCCAGTGACGAATCGGCCGCACTGGTAATTGCTCGTAGGGCTATGAAATTAGGTGAAAAAATACCTCGCTCCTTAACCGCCTATTCTGAGGTGAACTCGGAAAAGCACGTAGGTCGCGAGTGTAACCAACTAAATAAAAAGATCAAACGTTCCGCTACAATATCACGTCGCTGTGATTATTATAGCGTTTCTAACTGGAGTTTCTTGGTCAACCTCGACCAGAGAGGAAGCGTAAGCGCTAAGAAAGAACGTTTAAAGCTTATACCGCAGAGCTTACCCAGGTTTACCTAGGTTTTTATAAGCGGTAAAGATTCGAGATATTGCAAGAAATCGAGCAGTTGTTCTGGGTTTAATAAATGCCGCGCTGCTTTGTCATAAGCTTGTTTGAGATAATCTTTTCCTTGGCTGGCAGTCCAGCTTAACCGCTTGATTTCCTCAGTGGTTCTGCTGTAAATTTCCAGATATTCTAGGAAATCTGCCAACTGTTCGCTAGAAAGCTCTCTCTGCGACGACTTGTCATAAAGTTGTTGGAGACAGTCCATTTCCGTTTTTTTATTCCATCCCTGGCGTTTGAGGATGCCGTCTATGTTGGCGATCGTATCAGAATCGTCCTCGATCGCATCACTGGGAATTCCCACTGCGATCGGTTGCAATTCCCTAATTTCAGCAGCACCCTGCGACAGTTCGCTGATTTGGGCGGGCGCTACCGACAGTTCCTCCATTGGTTCCCCGTAGCTGGAAGAAAGCCAAGCATCCGAGTCTATTTGCTTCGGTACAAATCCAGCCGGAACTCGATCGACCGCAGGCGGTTCCGGTTCTGCTACAGGTGCGATCGGCTCTTCATTTAATTTAGATTCAGTATTGACAAAATTGCTTTGATGTGGTGCATCAACTTTTTCGGCAACAGGCATTTCTAAAACAGGAAGAGGAGCAAGGGCCGGCCCAGGCGCAGCAGCAACAGTCGGCGGAGGTGGCACTGGCAGCGCAGCCTCCGCAGCAACAGTCGGCGGAGGTGGCACGGGCGCAGGCGAAACGGCAACAACAGCAGCAGCGGGTTCGGAAAATCCGAGGACGGCGATCGCCCGCGATCGGGCGCGGTCTTCAGCACCCTCAACAGACTCAGCAGCCGACATACCCGTAGCGAGAGTTTTACCGTCAACCTGAACCAGACAGCGAACCACAAACTTACCGTGATGAATAGTCAGCAACTCACAGATTAACTGTCCAGTGGGATAAAGGGCGCGAAATTGAGCAAACATAATTTTTTGACCCCGAAACCAGAAGGGGGCTGATGACTTCAGTTTAGTACAACCCACAGAAAACAATTTTCTGAAAGCACCTATTCAACATACAATAAATAAAAGGTGAATCATCAGCGCAACCTTTCACCCGACTAAACCCTATCCCACATCCTGCCGTTTAAGCTAGCAAGCAGCGGGTATGAAACAGCAACTAAGCAAAAGTAGTAAAGTCTCCGGTTTTGTGTACCTTGCACTTTCTACAGCACAGATTGCTCCAGACCCGCTGGTTGGACATCTGTCCGCAAGGACAGAGCGCTTGCAAAAAACAGGGCATTTCTTGCGGTAAGCAACTAGCAATTTTGCCCGATCGCCAGTAAAATCTTTGGCTTTAGCAAAAGGCAAAAGGCACTTCAAAAGCAAGCAGAAAGCAGGAACAAGGCAGACGGAAAAATGCAGGAGGCCCAAATGCAAATTTTCTCCTCTCCAAATCCATCTCCCCATCCCCGACTCAACCCGTCGCTTTCAGCATCGAGTCATCTTTTAAGAACCGACAGGGGCTTTCTACTTATTAGCGAAGAACTCGGCGCTGCCAGCCAAAAGCCAAGGAACCAACGCTAAAAACTTGTATTGGGGAATAGGGTGCGGGGCCTTTGTCTGCACCGCCATCGGTCAGTTGCAGACAAACAGCAGACAATTAGCGACTGCCGGTGTCGGGAAAAAATCTGAAAAAATCCCTGGCTGCAGGTAGCACCGACTGTGCTGGCATCTCCACCTACTAACCCGCGCATTTGTTGGGAAGCAGGCACAGCGAGGGTAAGAAAGGGTGCGGCTGATTTCGCCAAAATTAGACTAATTGCTGGAAACAAGAGGATCGATCGCTACATGGAATTTTCTATCGCTGCACTGCTGGCAAATTTTACAGAAGACAAATTAGTGGCTCCCAAAGCATTAGAGAAAAAACTCGATTGCAACGACGCCACCAGTCAACTCAAACTTCAAATCGCATTAGAAGCTCTAGAGAAAATTGGCATATTAGTCAAAGACAAAGGCCGCTACCGCCGAGTAGCTGAAGACGACGTAGTAGAAGCAAAACTCCGCTGTTCGAGCAAAGGATTTTGTTTTGCAATTCAAGATGCCGAAGGCTCAGAAGACGTTTACGTGCGAGAAAGTCACCTCTCGACAGCTTGGAATGGCGATCGAGTATTAGTCAAAATCATCAAAGAAGGCAGCCGCCGCCGATCGCCCGAAGGCGAAGTCATGCTGATCCTCGAACGCGCCAACCCCTCGGTACTGGCGCGAGTCAAGCAAACCGCCACCCCCACCGGCCGCGTCAGCTACAGAGCAATTCCCCTGGACGATCGCCTGTTGTTTGAACTAGACTTGCTCGCCAACGGCACAAACCTCCAAGAAGCGATCGACCATTTAGTACACGTCGAAGTCAAACGCTACCCCCTCGGCACCCATCGGCCAGTCGGCAAAGTAGTACAGGTACTCGGTTCCGATGCCGAAGCCGCAGACGACCTCGACATCGTATGCTGCAAACACGACTTGCCGCGCTCCTTCCCCGCCGCCGTCATCAAAGCAGCCGAAAACTTGCCCAGCAAACTCAAAAAAACCGACATCAAAAAACGGTTAGATTTGCGGAACAGCCTGACAGTCACCTTTAGCAAAAACGAAGAAGGAGAAACCAGCACCCAAAACGAAGCCCCTCAAGTTCCACAGGAAAATTTCTCCGAGGGAACAGCCGAAAACGAGCTCGAAAACGAATTCGACCCGACCTCATTTTTGTGCGATCCGCCAATCGAACGCGCACTGTCGATCGAAACCCTCAAGTCCGGCGGCTGGCAAGTAGCAATCCACATCGCCGACGCAGCCGAGTACGTGCAGCCAGAAACCCCCCTAGACCGCGAAGCCCGCAAACGAGGCACCAGCGCCCATCTCGGAGAAAAAATCATCCCCGTACAGCCACAAATCCTCAACGATCGCTGCTCGCTGCAACCAGACACCGAACGGCTGGCCTTCAGCATACTGCTGACCCTAGACGAATCGGGAGAACTGACAGAATACGAAATTCAAACCAGCGTCATTCACATTGACTACCAGCTCAGCTACGAACAAGCTCAAGCAATAATCGAACCAGACTCCGATGCCGAAGATAACCCTTTATCCTCCGCCCTCCGTCCTTTCCTAGATCAAATCAGGGCTGCTTCACAGGCTGTCAGACAGACGAGACTCCAGCGGGGAGCTTTTGAACTAAATTTGCCGGACGCTAACTCTCACTTCGACGACGAAGGCGAATTAGGAGCTTTTACAACGGCTACCCCTGCCCAGTCGGCGGTCTCCGAATTGGTCGTACTCGCCAACCAAGCTGTCGCCACCCACCTGCAAGCCTTGGGAGTCCCAGCAATCTATCGCGTCCAGCCGATGCCAGACCCTGCGGACATTCAAGAGTTCATCAAACTCTCCAACAACCTCGGAGGCGAACTGTATCTCGAAAACGAAGAAGAAGTTCTGCCCTTGGACTTCCAGCGATTTACCCAGCAATTTGCCGACCTCAAGTCCGAAAGAGTTCTCACCTACCTGCTGGAAGACACCATGAAGCCGGCTGTTTACAGCACAACTCCCAAGCCGCACTTCGGTTTAGCGCTGCAAGACGGTTACACGCGCTGTACTTCCCCGCTTTCGCGCTACGCCGATTTGCTGGTGCTGCGGGTGTTGCAAGCGGTGTTCGAGCAAGGCCGCAGCAGCCGCACAACTCGCGCTAAGGAAAAAGTCAACCTGCACCATTCCTCCTGTCACGGTCAAATTACTTGGAACGTTCTCCCCCCAGATTTGCACCACGAATTTGAGACAGAGTTTGCAGCGGCGGTGGTACATCTGACGGAACGCGAAAGGGTTGCCGAAGATGCCGAAAGCGATTTGCAGGGGTTGAAGAAAACCGGATTGATGAAAGAGCGCACCGGTCAAACTTTCCAGGGTTTGATTACAGGGGTGCAGTCTTACGGTTTCTTTGTGGAAATTGAGGTGCGGCCGCCGGAGAGCGAACTGTTGCGAGTGGAAGGATTGGTGCACGTTTCTTCGCTGAAGGATGATTGGTATGAATATCGATCGCGCCAGCAAACTCTAGTTGGTCGCAAAAACCGCAATCAATACCGTTTGGGCGATCGGGTAGAAGTTCAAGTCAAAAGCGTTGACTACTACCGCCAGCAAATTGATTTAGTTGCTGTTGGCGGCGGTAGTCAAGCTTTTGATGATGAGGAATAGAAGAAGAAGGAAGAAGGAAGTTCGGCAACGAGCAATGTACGGGATGTAACGGATGTAACGGATGTAAGTCCGTCGGAAGAAGAAAGAAGGAAGAAGGTAAGAAAATTACTTTTTTGCTAGTCATAATAAAAAAGTAATTACTGATGATTTTCTAATTTCTTTTTTGCCAATTACTTCTGACTTTCTTATTCTTTTTTCCCCAAGTCTCTAAAGTCCGGTCAATTCACTACGAATCAGGACACGGCATTGCCGTGTCCCTACAAACTTCTTCTCTATTCTTGCTTGCTTCTGCCCTCAAACTTATGCCTTAAAAATAATGACAAATAACTACCCGCTAATTGTAGGAGTTACCGGAGCATCGGGACTGATTTACGCGGTGCGAACATTAAAATATCTCTTGGAAGCCGATCGCGCCGTGGAACTGGTAGCATCAAAATCTACCTACATGGTTTGGCAAAGCGAACAGAACATCCGAATGCCCGCAGAACCGACACTTCAAGAAGAATTCTGGCGGGAAAAAGCAGGAGTCCCCAATTCTGGCAAACTTCGCTGCCATCCGTGGCAAGATGTTGGTGCTAATATTGCTAGCGGCTCCTTTCGCACCCAAGGAATGATGATTATTCCCTGTAGCATGAGTACACTAGGCAAGTTAGCGGCCGGATTGAGCTCGGATTTACTCGAAAGAGCGGCCGACGTTCAGCTTAAGGAAGGGAGAAAATTGGTACTTGTACCTAGAGAAACTCCTTTTAGCTTGATTCACCTGCGAAATTTGACTACCTTAGCCGAAGCAGGGGCTAGAATTGTGCCAGCGATTCCCGCTTGGTATCACAATCCTCAAACTATTGAAGATTTGGTAGACTTTGTAGTGGCTCGCGCTTTAGACCAGTTAGGAATTGATTGCGTTCCTCTCAAACGCTGGAAGGAAGAAGATTAGTCAGTTGTTAGTTGGCAGTTGTTAGTTGTTAGTTGGCAGTTGTGAGTTGTTAGTTGTTAGCCAACAGTCAACAGTTAGTTGTTAATTGTTAGTCGTTAGTCAACATCCAACAGTCAAAAGTTGTTAGTTATTTTTGCCAATTCCCAATTCCCAATTCCCAATTCCCAATTCCCAATTCCCAATTCCCCAATTCCCAATTCCCAATTCCCCAATTCCCAATTCCCCATTCCCCATTCCCATATTATTGATATGCGTCCTATATTATTGCTAGTAATTGTCGTAGGGCTAACTATTTTTGCCTTGCAAAATGTGGAGCCAGTTTTATCGCTGGTATTTCTGGGAATTCGATCGCCCGCATTGCCCTTATCTATCTGGATTTTGCTCGGCATGGCGGCGGGTGCTGTCACGTCTTTATTTGTTTCTGGTATGCTGGCTTTTTCCAATTACCTATCTCAAAGGGAAAACCGCACCGGCCGCGACATTCCCAGCCGTGATGCTGTCTCAGCAGACAGGAGAACAGCTTACGCTGCGCCTCCCCCTCCCAGAAAACAGGAGATTGACCCGGATTTTGATACGGAAAATAGCCAAACTTCCTATCAAACTCAGTACGGGACACCGGCGGGTTACAGCGCCCGGACTTTTCAGCAAGAAATTCCCAACCCTCCGCCTGGGAAGGATGACGATCGACTCGGAATCGATCGAGCCGCAGACGATGAGGATGATTGGGCTTCTGATGGCTCAAAATCCGCCTCTGGCGGCAGCGATGATGATTGGGGGGACGATCGCGATTTTGCCGATCGACCGCAGGTAAATGACGTTGCAGGGGCAAATCCGAGGGATTACGAAACGAAACAGGAACCGAAAAGCAAGTCTTGGGCTGGGTCGGTATACTCTTACGGCTATCGAGATCCGAATCAATCTGGGGTGGGGAAAACTGAGTCTATCTACGATGCGGAGTATCGGGTGGTGGTTCCACCGCAAGACACCATACTTCAATCGGGTGACGCGAAATTACCTCAAAATCCTAGTGCAGAATCAGAGGAGGATTGGGGATTGGATGAGGATGATGTATTTGATGAGGACTCGCCACCCAGCGGCGGGCCGATTAATTTGAAAAAATAGTCAAATAAAAATAGGGAGGATTTGGCGGTGGATTTGTTGAGGGGAGTTAATGTCTATCTCGTCGGGATGATGGGTTCGGGAAAAACGACGGTGGGGCGGATTTTAGCAAGGGAATTAAAATACCGTTTTTTTGATACTGATGATCTCATTGTTCGAGTTGCGAATCAGTCAATTGCTGAGATTTTCGATCGCGAAGGGGAAGAGGCTTTTCGGGAATTAGAAGCTAAAGTGCTCGCCGAATTGTCTGCTTATAAAAATTCTATCGTGGCTACGGGCGGCGGCATTGTGACGCGACCGACAAATTGGGGTCATTTGCACTACGGTATAGTGGTGTGGCTGGATATACCTGTAGATAGATTGTGCGATCGACTGCGATCGGACATCACTCGCCCCCTACTGCGGGAGGGCGATCTCAAATCTAAGCTGCAAAACATTTTAAACGAACGAGAGCGTTTCTACGCTGGAGCAGATGTCCGAGTTTCCACCAGTGGAGGCGAAAAGCCTGAAGAAGTGGCCCGTCGCGCGATCGAGGAAATCAAAAAAATTATCAAACCCGAAACGAAACCCGATATCAATTGATACATTCAGAAACCTGGTTTATGGGAAAACAATCAGGTTTCTGAGGACTTTTGAATACCGTAAAAATACTGAGTTTTGTCTGATTGTGTCCGTTTAACCGCAGAATGTTTGGGAATGATATCAAATCCTCTCTTCATCGGAATAGTAAATTCACTGTTGACAGTTAACAGTTAACAGTTAACAGTTAACAGTTAACAGTTAACATCATGTATGAGTGCAACCGGAATTGATATGAAGCGGATTTGAGCGGATGTGGGGCTTAAGTTTTATATTATCATCACACATTATCAATCTTGAATGCGAAAATGGTGTGAGTTGTGCCAAAAAATAAAATGGCCCCACCGCTGAAGGGCTGTAGGGCGCAAGGACAGTTAAACGCTAACCTGATTATCGGAAAATTTAGCATCAATGCTATCCTCCTATGTGACGATTTCACGATCGTCCATTCACTCAACAATTCTCCCGTATCAAAAAATGTAACCCCATATCGATCGACTTCAACTTGTCCTATTCTAAAAATAATACCTCATGCATTCTGACGAGCAGCTCCCGAAAGCTGCTTTTTTATTGAGCAAAAATCGGTCATAGAGAATCTGTAGGTGATATCCTAGGGCGATCGCACGATCGTAACAAAAACGGATCGCGCGTGCGGACTCGCATTCCGCGGCACTACGAAGCGACCGGACACAACATCGCGAAGATGGAAAACTGCTATAATTGCGCCGATGGGGTGATCGGTCAGAGGTAAGGTTTTGAAAAAACCAGAGCTATATTTCTTCCAGGGCGATCGCATATTTTTCGACTAAATATCCGCTGCCAATTGTAGAATTTGGTTGGGTGAATTTTCCCTTCCCCATTAAGGTAATACGAGCTGGCCTGTTTTTGCCAAAAATTCTATTCCCCCGCCCAACCCCAAACCACTCATAGAAACAGCAGTTAATATCACAAAAGTCCGCCATCTGTGGTGGCCAAATAATTGAATATCTAATCTTGCCAAAGCTCCGGCTGAAGTTAAGACTAAACCAGTTACAAAAAGGTGCATCCAAGTAAAAACTATAACTGCCAAAAGAGCTCCTACAATAATCGAAATAAAAGCTCCGGCATCACTCGAAATCCACCGCACAATAAATCTTTTTGTGCTCTTGAGCGGGAACGACAAAGCTATAGCTAACACTAAAACAGCGGCTACGGCGAAAAACCAAGTTAGGTGCGGGGGAACATCAAACTCAGATAATTTCCAGCCAAAAATAAAATAGGTAACAAAAAGTAGGGTTAGGGAAAGCCAATAGTTTTTTTTCATGTTGATGAAAAGATTAGGGAAACCATGCAAAAAAGACGACCCCGCCCAAAAATGGAAGTCCCCGACAGGACTAACGGTCGATTCCCAAATTTTAGACTAAAGTTCCAGTTTCCATATCGCAAGCTGCAAGAAAATCTCTCATTCTTCCATTCTTCAATTGTGCCATCGACTTGCACCGAGAAGTTTGCCGCCGGCCTAGAGGTTAGTAGAAATAGCTTGCACCGGACAAGTAGGGATGCACTGCTCGCAAACAATACAACGCGATCGAGCAAAGGTTAGTTTAAAGCTTTCTGGGTCTAGGGTCAAGGCTTGCGTGGGGCATACCCCGGTGCACAGGCCACAGTGAACGCAGATATCTTCATCTATAAGGATTTCCCTGCTGGCGAGGGAAACTCCGATATTTTGCGATCGCATCCAGTCGATCGCCGCTTCTAGTTGGTCGATGTCCCCTGATAACTCTAGCACCAGTTTGCCCACTTGATTCGGAGCCACCTGAGCGCGGATAATGTTGGCTGCAACATTAAAATCCTTTGCCAGTCGGTAGGTGACAGGCATTTGGA
Source organism: Microcoleus sp. S1D4 (assembly GCF_036700765.1). Classification (NCBI taxonomy): domain Bacteria; kingdom Bacillati; phylum Cyanobacteriota; class Cyanophyceae; order Oscillatoriales; family Microcoleaceae; genus Microcoleus; species Microcoleus sp. S1D4. The sequence continues at coordinate 39,058 of NZ_JAUBPP010000027.1, read as the reverse complement.
TCGATCGTTGGGGAAACGTCAGCGTTACCCGTTTTTTCACTTTTACCTCGGTAATCTACAAACACAATCTTTCTTATATTATGTTTGATCGCACGTAATTTAATTATTGGTATCAGGCAAATTTTATCTCAATTTTAGCAGAGAATCTCAAAATGTGGTAAAATCTGAAGCGGTTATTAAAAAAACATAAAAATAACATCGCCCTTTATTTTATGAATCTCAATTCTCCAAACTCAACTGCTGCCAACGAACCAAAAAATTCTGACACGACCACCGCCGCGCGCGTCAGAAACTTATTGATAGTGTTAGCAGCGATCGCCCTGTCAGTATCTGTATTGTTGGGATTGCGAACTCAAGCGCCATCAAGTAGTCTCACCGAAATGGCAAAAACATCCGTACCGCTGGAAACAGCCTTAACAAACGGCAAGCCAACATTCATGGAATTTTATGCTGATTGGTGCGGTAGCTGTCAGGCAATGGCAAGCGATTTGAGCACAATCAAAGACAAATATGCCGAACCGATGAATTTTGTCATGCTGAATGTAGACAACACTAAATGGCTACCAGAAATCACCAAATATCGAGTAGACGGCATACCGCACTTTGTCTATTTGAACGATAAAGGCAGCAGAGTTGCTGAAACGATCGGCGAAATGCCGCGCAGTATTATGGAAGCTAATTTAGAAGCTTTGATTGCCGGAAACCCCCTGCCTCACGCTCAAGCAACAGGTCAAGTTTCTGATTTTACTCCCCCCACAGGGCCAGTGAAAACAAGTAGCTCCGACCCCCGCACCCACGGCAGTCAAGTGCAGTAGTCATTAGTCATTGATCATTGGTCATTAGTCATTAGTCATTAGTCATTAGCAGTAGATACCGTAGGGTGCGGATCCATCAACAATCTTGGGAATCTCGAAAATCTCGCAGCGACGCACCATACAAGGGCGCGTTTGAAAACAACAATCAGAGCCTGAGACAAATAATCTCTTGACACTCTCCCACCCAAGGGTAAATCGCAAGTGCTTTCGGATAAAACAGTCGATCGCAACTTTAGCAAATCTTGATTGCGGGCGATCGACTACCTCTCAAGAAATATTTAAAAATTTTTATTGAAAATTTATTAAGATTTATTATAATGGCAAAATGCCAAGTCTAAATACTCGATAGTTCCCGATCAAAAATAAAGCTTGATACAAATAATTTGATTGCAATCCCCCCGACTCATTCCTTCGCAGACTGACTGATATCGTTTCCGGTTGCATCGGAATAATAATAAAATCGAGTCAACAGTCAACCATCAACAGTCAACCGTCAACAGTCAACCGTCAACCGTCACCTGACGGTGCAACCGGAATTGATATGACGCAGTAAATTCAAATCTAAAACCTAAAATCAAATGAGCGCCGATAAACCCGGATTCAGCATCAGCAGCCTCTCAATCCGCCGCCACATCGGCACCCTCATGCTGACGCTGGCAATTATAATCGTAGGTATTTTCTACATCACCCAACTGCCAGTTGACTTGCTACCCTCCATCACCTATCCCCGCATCGGCGTGCGCCTAGACGCCCCCGGAATCTCCCCAGAAGTCGCAGTTGACGAAGTTACCCGCCCCCTCGAACAAGGACTTTCCGCCACCGAAGGAGTCATCCAAATATTTTCTCGCACCCGCGAAGGACAAGTCAGCGTCGATTTATTCTTCAAGCCTGGGGGCAACATTGACCAAGCCCTCAACGATGCCACCGCCGCCGTCAACCGCATCCGCAACCAACTTCCCGACAATGTGGAAGCCCCCCGGCTGTTCAAAGCTGACCCTTCCCAGCAGCCTGTTTACGAATTTGCCCTCACTTCCAACTCCCTGCAAGGAGTTGATTTGCGCGTATTTGCCGACGAAGAATTATCCCGAGAATTAAACGTAATTCCCGGAGTAGCATCAGTTGACGTTGCCGGCGGCGTACAAGAAGAAATTCAAGTAAATATTGATTTAAATCGCTTGCAATCTTTAGGCGTTAGTATTTCCGATGTTTTAAACGCCCTCGAAGCCCGCAATCTCGATACTTCCGGCGGGCGGCTGCGACAAGAATCGGCGGAACCTTTAACCCGTACTGTCGGACGATTTCGGAGTGCAAAAGAAATCCAAGAAATTTCCTTTCAAATATCTGGTTCCACTCCGCCCAAACGAGTCTTTTTGCGAGATTTTGCCAAAGTAATTGACGGGACAGAAGAAGAACGAGTTAAAGTATTTCTCAATCAAAAATCCGCCGTCAAAATCAGCATTCAAAAACAGCCGGACGCAAACACGATTACAGTTGTAGATGGCGTCAAAAAGAAACTCGCAGAATTAAAAGAATCAGGATTAATCACCGAAAGTACGACAATCATCACTACTTCAGATGAGTCTAAATTCATCCGAGATTCTATCAGCAACGTCATATTTTCAGGTTTGACTGGGGCTGCTTTAGCTGGCGCATCAGTTTTGTTGTTCCTCGCTTCCCTGCGCCAGACTTTTATTATTGTCTTGGCAATTCCCCTCGCAACTTTAATGGCGATTATCCTGATGGGGCTTTTTCACCTGTCTCTGAATATCTTTAGTTTAGGAGGTTTGGCGCTCGGTGTGGGAATTGTGGTCGATAACTCGATCGTGATGTTGGAAAATATTGTCGAAGGAACCAGCAATCATAAAAACCAGCGATCGACTAAAAAACAGTTGATCCAGCAAGCAGAAAATAGCAGCCAAGAATTAGAATCAGCTTTATTTGCCTCCACTATTACTAACTTAGTTGCGGTACTACCATTTTTGTTAATCGGTGGGTTAGTTTCCCTGCTGTTTAACGAGCTAATTCTCACTATCACTTTTTCCGTCGCCGCGTCTTTGATTGTCGGATTGACTGTTGTACCGATGATGGCTTCTCGACTGCTAGCCTTGCCGGTATCCAGCGGTTTGAGCAACTTTTGGCTGCTGCAAGCGTTCAACCGATCTTTTACCAATGCTACCGCCGGTTACGGGAAATTTTTATCGGGAATAGTGCGGTGGCGGTTAATTGTCGTTGTACTGGCGATCTTTATATTAGGCGGCGGTAGTTGGCAGATGGCCGGTCAAATTCCCCAGGAAATCTTACCTCAAATTAGTACCGGTCAAGCGAGGTTATTTGCTTTGTTTCCCGCAGGTACTAATTTGGAAACTAATCAAAGAGTGATGGCGGAAGTTGATAAAATTATGCTCAGTCAGCCGGAAACTGAATACACTTTGACTACGGTGGGCGGGCTGTTGTTCGGCACTAATACGAGCGAGAATTTGCTGCGCGGTGGCAGCAATATTACACTAAAATCGGGCAGCAATACCTTAGCTTTTGTGGAAAGAGTTAATCAAGAATTGAAGAAAGTTAAGGTTCCTAAAAAAACTCGGTTGCGATTGATTCCTGAAAATGTGCGGGGCTTGGTTTTGACTAATTCTCCCGTGCGGGGTGCGGAGGTTGATGTTCTGCTTCAGGGCGAAAATGAGCAGGTATTGCTGGAAGCTGGCCGCGACATTTTGGAAACTTTGGAAGAGAAGGTAAAGTTAGCTAGCTTTCGCCCTGATACCGATCCGCCGCAACCGGAAGTGCAGATTCGCCCCAATTGGGAACAAGCGGAAATCTACGGGTTGAATGCGAGGGAAATTGGAGAAACTATTCAGACAGCAATTCAAGGTGCTATTCCCACGCAGTTGCAGCGGGGAAACCGTTTGGTTGATGTGCGGGTACAGTTCGATCGCAATTCTATCCAGTCAATTTCTGAACTCAAGTTTATCCCTTTAACTGCGAGGAATAACGCTCGCATTCGCTTGGGCGACGTGGCGAGTATTGAGGTGGGAAAAGCACCGGGAGAAATTCAAAGACTCAACCAGCGCCAAGTTTTCTTGATTGCTGGGAATATTAATAAGGGTGCGAGTTTGGGGGATGCTTTGAAACAAGTCAATGCTGTTGTGGCGGACATCAAATTGCCACCGGGAGTGCGGGTGATTCCTAGTTCGGCGGCGGAAACTAACCGGGAATTGCAAACTTCGCTGAAGATTTTGGGTGGGTTGGCGGCGTTTTTGGTATTTGTGGTGATGGCAGTGCAGTACAATTCGCTTGTCGATCCGCTGGTGATTATGTTGACGGTGCCGCTGGCTTTGGCTGGGGGGATTTTGGGGCTGTATGTGACTAAAACTGCGATCGGCGCGACGGTGATTTTGGGGGCGATTTTGCTGGTGGGAATTGTGGTAAATAATGCGATTATTATGGTGGAATTGGCGAACCAAATTCTCGAAGACGAAAAGGTCGATCGCGCCACGGCAATTCTCAGGGCTGCACCTCAACGTTTGCGTCCGATTTTGATGACAACTATCACCACAGTTTTGGGTTTGTTTCCCCTAGCTTTGGGAATTGGAGAAGGTTCGGAGTTTTTGCAACCTTTGGGGGTTGTGGTGTTTTCCGGTTTGTCGCTAGCAACGCTGCTGACGCTGTTTATTATTCCGTGTTTTTACATTTTGCTGCACGATTTCTTCGGGATGTTTGCAGGGAAGAAGAAACCGCAGGCGGTTGCTATTCCTGTGCAGAAGGCGGCAAGAAAGAATGCGAATTTGTAAAAGATGATCCGGCGGTTGAAACCGCGTCTTGTCAAACGATGTCGGCCTGCGCCGACTAAAAAATAAAGGGAGTCTCAAACCCGGATTTAGTATCGGTCAATATTCTTTGACTCCCCAAAAAAATCCCGACTGACACACCCTACGAGAATTAGTACGTTTGACATCATAGATCTTTTGTAGTACCATACGTAGTATGCAATAACTGGCAAAAGAAACCTCAACCAAAATGCCCTACGAAAAATTAGAAATATCAACCCCAAAACCAGTATTATCTTGGGCAAATCACGCCTTGGGCGAAAAAGAAACCAAGATGGCCGCCAATGTCGCATCTTTGCCCTTTGTATTCAAACACGTCGCACTAATGGCCGACGTACATTTAGGAAAAGGTGCTTTAGTCGGTTCCGTAATTGCCACAAAAGAAGCGATTATTCCGGCGGCTGTGGGCGTGGATATTGGCTGCGGGATAATTGCCGTAAAAATGCCTTTCACCGCCAACAAATTAGAAGGCAAACTCAAACAAATTCGCCTCGATATCGAAGCAGCAATTCCCGTCGGATTTGCTGAAAACAAAGAAGTTGAAAAATCTGTCACCAACTGGCAAAAATGGAGCGATTTCAAGGAACTTCATCAAGGCGTGCAGCACCAAGATAATAAAGCCTTAAAACAATTGGGTTCTCTCGGTGGTGGCAATCATTTTATTGAGGTTTGCGTTGATACGGAAAACTTTGTTTGGCTGATGCTGCACTCTGGTTCTCGCGGCATTGGCAATTTGCTCGCACAGCAGCATATCGAGACGGCGAAAGATTTAGCTAAACTGGCAGAAATTAATCTGGCTGACAAAGATTTGGCTTATTTTGTAACAGGTACGCCGGAGTTTGCGGCTTACTGGCACGATTTGCAGTGGGCGCAAGATTATGCTCGTTTTAATCGCGATATAATGATGAATCGATTTAAGCGAATTGTGGAAAAGCACGTGGCGGGTGGCAAATCTGTTAAGCCGTTATTAGAGGTGAATTGCCACCACAATTATGCGGAAAAAGAGGTGCATTTTGGCGAAGATGTGTATGTTACTCGCAAGGGTGCTGTGCGGGCGGATGTTGAGGATTACGGGATTATTCCGGGTTCGATGGGGGCGAAGTCTTTTATTGTTAAAGGGAAGGGAAATGTTGAAAGTTACTGCAGTTGCAGTCATGGCGCTGGGCGGTTGATGTCTCGCACTAAGGCGAAAAATGTATTTACTCTTGATGATTTTGTGCGGCAGACTGATGGGGTTGAGTGTCGCAAAGATGAGCAATTTTTAGATGAAATTCCGGGGGCTTATAAGTCCATTGAGGAAGTGATGAGTCAGCAGTCGGATTTGGTGGAGGTTGTGGCAACTCTCAAGCAAGTGGTTTGCGTTAAGGGCTGACAGAAATTGGTTTATATCAATTCCGGTTGTGCCGTCAGGTGATTGTTGAGTGTTGACTGTTGACTGTTAAGAGGGCCCGCACGCACCATCCACCGCCCCTACTGACTGTTGACTGTTGACTCGATTGTATTATTCCGATGCAACCGGAAACGATATTATTTGTACTTGACTTAGGTGAAAAGTTCTGTATGGGAAGATGGGGGAAATCAAATCGCTTTCGATTTCCTCCTGTTGACAAATGCTTTGTTTTGTGAGGCTATTTGCTAACAAGCCATTTGCTTCCACTCAATTTCTAGCAAGCGCATCAATCTTTCATCGCCTTTGGCTTTGGCCACTTGCTGTCTGCGATCGAGAATACTGCAAATATGCCTCCGCTGGACTTGCGCCACTTCCGCAACTGTTGGGGAAGATTGAACCGCCGCTATGGCGCTAGCTGCTGCGACATCCCGCAGGGCTTGAACCTCTTGCTTTGTGTTAGAGTTTGCGCCCCCGTATTTTTGGGGGACGGGAATGTGTCTGGGATACCGATAGTTCCAGTCTTGACCCCTATATTTGCCTGCGGCTTGGCCTTCAATCATATCGACTGTGGGAATGTCGTATTCGTAGTTTGCGCCGCGATAAGTGAGTTGCATATTTTTCGATCCTTATATTCAGATAAAAAGAGCAGTCAGGTCTGGTGTGATTTTTGTAGTAAAAAGTTTTTACTTTCTGTATTCAATTATACGGTTCTTTAAGAAAAATGCGTTAATTTACATAAATTAATATTGTGAAACCCAAAGAGCAGGAAAAAACCCGCAACAGCGGGTTTAATTGAGCTTTTGAGTCCTTCGACGGACATCAAGAGCAAAACTGCTGCGGTTCCAAAGAACTACCCGACTGTCACTTGATCCGTTTGGACTGCTGTCGCGCCCTCTTCAGCAGAGGCGATCGCCACTAACTTGTCGAGAATTTCCTGACTGGGAACTTGACCTTTGAGAACAACCGTGCTGCTGAGCTGAGCAACCCACACCGTCTCGATATCAGCAACTTCTGAATCGCCGTCAAAAGCCAAAGCTACCCGCTTCGCTAAGCCACTTTCGTCAAAATTTCCGTCTGGGCCGACTTTAGCAGGGGCGATGGATTGCGATTGGGCTGCTTGCTGTACTACTTGTGCCATCGGTTCAGCCTGGGGTGCAGGCTTTTCGAGTCCGAACAGTCTTTTAAACCAACCCATAGTAGTCTCCTGAAAATACACTTTTTACAAAGATAGCTCTAGAATTGCCAAAGACTCGTAATTGTTGCAAAACTCAGCGAAATTTATCAAAAATTTTTCCCGGCAGACTTTCAAAATCTGGTAAGTGCTCGAAGATCCGGGTTTTGATAGCCCTGGCTCAAATGGTTCGTAAAAGATGTAGGGGTAGTGCTAAGAGTGCCTAGCCCCACGGATCGCAGCTCTTCACGGGGGGATTGTCCCTACAAAAATCACACAACTGATGCGAGGATTGCTATATTTAGCCGAACTTGAGATCCTATTGTTCGGGGCCAAGGCTGTTCGTCCTCGCTACAAACTCGATATATAATATTGTTCCGCTTCCAACCAATTTAGTTTAAGCAAGGAATCATTTCCAACTAAAAACTTGACACTAGGCTTAATTGCTTTCACACCCAAAGCGCCAATAATCTGTGCAGCTACAGCTTTCGCTAATAGCGGCGGTACAGAATTTCCGACTTGGCGGAAACCGTGCCATTTGGTGACGTGAAATCTAAACCAGTCAGGATAGGAATGCAGCCGCGCAGCTTCTCTGACTGTAATGCACCGAGGGACGATCGGGTGAATCGGCCTTGGCGAAGTATAAGCGCCCCTCTCCCTGTCGGTTCCAGCCCTGAGAGTGTTGCAAACTCCGTCGGGGTGCAGCTTGTAAAAGCGGCTGATCGGCTCTTTTTCGCCGTAGGCGGAGGCTGCAAATCTTTCCATACATTCGAGAGAATGTTTTGTGCGCCGACTCGAAGAGAGGATTTGTCGATCGTACTGGCGATCGTAACCATAATCATTTTCAAAATCATCGAATCCGCGCAAAAAACTCGCGTAATCGCTGCTGCAATTTCCGTACTCTGCTACTACCCAATCTCGGTGCAGCAACTCGCTGTACTTTTCCACTTCCGGCAAATCTCCAATCGCATCCCAAACAGTCGGAACAGCAGGTAAATTAATTTTTTTATAGCGTTTAGGAAGTTTCTTTTTCGGTAGCATAGTCGTTGGCTGAGGATATTTTGGCAGCTCAAAGTCTTTTTTGCACCCAATCAAAAACAATCGTTTGCGAGCTTGCGGCACTCCGTAGTGAGCGGCATTCAGAACTTGATAATTTTCTTCTACTTGATATCCCGATTCCCCAAAAGAGCTAATTAAAAGATTCAAAAGTTCCTTGTGTTTGCCGGCCACAATTCCCGGCACATTTTCCATGACAAAAAACTTGGGTTTCAATTCCAAAACTAAGCGTAGAAAGTGAAAAATCAGAGAATTTCGTGGGTCATCCACATCGCGCTTTCCCATCAGCGAGAATCCTTGGCAGGGCGAACCGCTGATTACTACGTCTATCTCCCGCCTGCCGATCGCAGATTTGTTCCTAATTTCCGCTCCTGTTAGCTGTGCGACATCTTTGCACAAAATAGAACACATCGGGAAATTAAACTCGTGTGTAGCGCAGTGAATTGGGTCAATTTCAACGGAAGCAAGTACATCAAAACCTGCTTGTTCAAAGCCGAGAGTCATGCCGCCCGCGCCTGCAAATAAATCAACAGCGATCGGTCGCTTTTTCCGATTGCTTGACATAACATTTCAATTATAAAATTGCTTTAATTTGCTGTATTTAATTTAACATTGTTGACGATTTCGGCAGCCGCGCGATCGCAAACCCCTAAATCTCCGAGACTTTCTCGCATTTGGCGATAGCCCGCTTTCATTTGCTGGCGTCGATCGGCATTTTGCAGCAATTCCAGTGCGTGTTTGACAATATTTTCCACAGTAGCATCGTCTTGCAGCAACTCCGGGACGATCGGCTTCATTTCCACCAAATTCGGCGGAGACATAAAAGGAATCGAAAATTTCAGTACGTGGCGAGCAATCATAGCCGTAATCCGACTGACGCGGTAGACGACAACTTGCGGAACATCGAGCAAAGCCAGCTCCAAATTAACAGTACCAGATTTAGTAATAGCCATATCGGCAGCAGCCAAAAGTTCCAGAGTTTGATTTTCCAACAAAGTAGCCCGCAAACCGTAATTCTCGATCGCCTCTGCTATTTTACTGCCGAAAGCTGGGTTAGCAAGCGGAATCCAAAAATGAACCTCGGGAAATTGGGCTTGAATAATTTGAGCAGCCTCAAATATAACCGGCATCAGGTACTTTAGTTCTTGCTGTCTAGAAGCCGGAATTAGAGCCACTGACACCTGTTCCGGCGCAATTCCCAACATTTTGCGGGCAACTTCCCGGCAGGGCGCAGATTGCATTCTATCCACTAAAGGATGACCTACCCAACTCACTTCGGCTCCTTTTTCCCGATAATAACTAGCTTCCTCGGGGAAAATTGCCAAAATGCGATCGGCAATACTGACAATCAGATTTGTATTGCGAGGAGAAATCGACCAAACCCATTCTTGAGGTGCGATATACCAAACCACGGGCAAATTTGGCAAACAGCGGCGAATATAGCTACCAATACCGAGATTTGGAGTCAAATAATCAATCAATACAACCACATCCGGGGGAAATTTTTTTAGATATTGTTTAGCTTTTTGCTGAACTTGGATTGTCGGCCAAATATACGGCACAGATTCTATAAGACCCATAGAACCAATACTGACAGTATCGCCTAAAATAGTAGCCCCAGCTTCCGCCATGCGTCCCCCACCCAAAGCTGTTATTTCTATATCCAAACCAGCGGCGACAGCATGACGTTTTAAGGCAGCAACTAACAAAGCTCCTTGCAAATCGCCAGAAACCTCACCAGTGCTGATAAAAATTTTCATATTTTCAATTAAATTCTGATTTTAAACGGGTGAAATTTGTTGTAACAACTCAGTCACAGCATCATATTGATCTGGCATATTAGCACAGCGCAGGAGTAATTCTAAATCGAGGTCTGGCAGAAATGTACTGCGGGTAATTTGCTCGTAATTTTCACCTCTCAAGCAGTAGAGAGATAACTGGTTGTTTTGCCAAAACCAAACTTCCCGAACTCCCAATCGTTTGTAAAATTCTAAAGTATCTATTCCGCCGCTGGTAATTACCACTTCAATAGCAATATCTGGGACTGTTTTTGGAGCACCTATATCATAGGAATCATCCGGCTCTTTTCTACCTCCCAACTCTCTGTTACCCAGAGTCGGCCCGCCCTTGCCGTAAAATCGAATCCCGCTTGCTCTCATGTATGCTTCTAGCAGCATACAGAGCGTTTTTTTGATGATTTCGTGTTCCGGGGAGACAGTCATAAGTTGCAGGATGCGATCGAGATAGAAAAATTTTACACCGCCGATATCTTTAAAGGCTGATTCGATCGCTTCAAATTGCTCCCAGCTAACATCTGATAACCTGATGCAGCCATCTTGTTCTGTTTCAAGAAATGTAGATTTGACTGAAGTATATACATTCATAGGGCCAGCATTGCTCTGTGGATAGATTTATTCTAGCCCATTCACTTTTTACCAGGAATCAAACCGCGCCGCCCTTTGCTGACAGACTGCTGCACAAATCTCCGCAGGTGTTGCAAGTGGGGATTTTCTGGCAACAAATCCAACTGTTCCAAAGCTTGATTTAGGGTGTAGCCAGAATGGTATAAAATCCGAAAAGTTTTCTTCAAAACTAGCAAATCTTCGGGGGTTAAACCGGCGCGTTCGAGGCCTATTTTGTTGATTGCTCGCACTCTCGAAGGATTTCCCTCGACTAGCATATAAGGAGGTACATCTCGATCGATCCTGCTCAAGCCGCCCACCATCGACAAGCGGCCGATGCGGACAAACTGGTGAACGCCCAAAACCCCGCTCAGTCTGGCTTGAGACTCGATTTTGACGTGTCCGGCCAAGGCTACGGCATTGGCGATAATTACCTGGTCTCCGAGTTCGCAATTGTGACCGACATGAACGTAAGCCATCAACAAATTACGATCGCCAATTGTGGTGCTTTCTCCCGCTCCTGTAGCGCGGTTGATTGTCACGTATTCCCGAATCACATTGCTGTCGCCAATTGTTACCCTAGTCAGCGAACCTTCATATTTCAAATCTTGAGGTTCCAGGCCAATCGCCGCACCGGGGAAAATTTGATTGTTAGCACCTATTTCTGTTAACCCATCGATAATTGCATGAGCGCCAATCTTAGTCTCTGGCCCGATTTTCACTCTTTCCCCAATTACAGCATAAGCGCCCACTTCTACAGTCGGGTGCAGTTCGGCGCGGGGATGAATCACAGCAGTTGGGTGAATCAAAGTAAGCATTTTTCAGTTGTTAGTTGTCCGTTGTCTGTTGTCCGTTGTCTGTTGACTGTTGTCTGTTGACTGTTGGCTGTTGGCTGTTGTCTGTTGGCTGTTGGCTGTTGGCTGTTGGCTGTTGGCTGTTATTAGCTACTGATTAGTCATTACCAATGCCCTGTTTGGCCTGTTTGCCCTGTTTGCCCTGTTTGGCCAATGCCCTGTTTGGCCAATTCCCAAATTTAATCTACCATCGAAAACATCAATTCTCCTTCACAAACTTTTTGTCCGTCCACTTCAGCTAGAGCTTGAATTTTTGCGAAGCGGCGGCGTTTTACCCACAACAATTCTACAGTCATCAGCAAGCGATCGCCCGGTACAACCTGACGCCGGAATTTGACCTTATCAATCCCGGTAAACATCCACAATCCTTGTTCGATGTCGGGTAACTGAGCCAGAACAATACCGCCAACTTGAGCCATTGCTTCAACAATTAATACTCCAGGCATAACCGGCCTTCCGGGAAAGTGCCCTTGAAAATGCGGTTCGTTGAAAGTGACATTTTTAATTCCTACAGCCCGCGCTCCCGGCACATAATCGAGAATCTTGTCTACCAGCGCAAGGGGATAGCGGTGAGGCAATATTTTCTGAATTTCTTCCAGAGTAAAAGTAGATTTAACCGCTGGAGAATCTTCACCGTTTTCGGCTGGAACGGATTCAGAATTAGCAGTGTTGAGGGTGTTAACTTCGGTGAGCGTGGACATTGCTTGAAGACTTGTGAGTGTGGTATGGAAGAAGGAAGAAGTCAGTAGTCATTAGTCAGTAGTCAGTAGTCATTAGTCAGTAGTCATCAGTCATTAGTCATCAGTCATTAGTGCTGTCGTCTCCGAGCTTTCCGTCCAACGTCATCAGGAAGATGGAAGATGGAAGATGGAAGGATTTAGTTATGTCGCCAGAGAAGCAATTCACTGCAATGAATTCAGCAATTAAGAATGTCCTAACTGCCTTGGCAGTTGCTAGATAAACGCAAGGGTTCGCACCTTGGTTTGTGAATTGTAACGGTGACGAATGCTCGAACCTTTTCTAACTTGTCTCTAGCACCGCCAAAGTTTGAGATTTCAGCGTTTGAGCAAGTTGGACGTGCAGGTTGTGACTGGCTTTGTAAGCCAAGTAGTGAGCTTTTGGCCAAGTTCCCAGCAGACTGAGGTCGCCTACTAAGTCTAAGATTTTATGGCGCACCGGTTCGTTGGCAAATCTCAAGGGCGGGTTGAGCCAGCCGGATCGATCGCAAACGAGGGCGTTATCTAGGGTACCACCTTTGATTAAACCTGCTTGTCGCAATTGGTCAACTTGGCGAGCAAGTCCAAAAGTACGGGCTGGGGCGATCGCCGTCGCAAAACTTTCTGCTTCTGGCGACCAACTGTACCATTGATTGCCGATCGCCTCTTCCTCAAAATCAATTCCGTAGCTAAACCGAGTTTGGGCCGACGGTAAAGCCGCCACAAAAGCATCCCCGTGACGAACCCAAATCGGCTCGGCGAGGGCGAATGATGCAGTGGGGTCTTCTTGGCATTCTTGAGGCACCAAGCCGGTACGGGCGATCGCCTCTACCCAAACCTCAGCAGAACCGTCCAGCAGAGGCAGTTCCGGGCCATCAACCTCAATTCGAGCATTATCGGCTCCCATCCCCGCCAAAGCGCCTAATAAATGCTCTACAGTGCGAATTCGATCGCCCGCAGCATTTGCCAGTTCAGTAGAAAGTGCAGTCTGACAAACCGCCTCAATTGTTGCAGGAATTCTGCGATCGCCCGACAAGTCAATTCTGACAAAATAGCGACCTTCTCCAACCGCAGCAGGCAAAACTCGGACGCGAGTTTCTGCGCCGCTGTGCAAACCAATTCCTGACAGTTCAAATTCAGATTTTAAGGTACTTTGAGTCATGAAAGAAGGAAGAGGGAAGAGGGAAGAGGGAAGAGGGAAGAGGGAAGAAGGAAGAGGGAAGAGGGGAAGAATTAGTAATTACCAATCACCCATTACCAATTACTTATTACTTATTACTCGTAACTAATAACAACTGACCACTGTCAACTGCCAACAGTCAACTGCCAACTTAGAACCGCTCACCAATCCCAAAGTGAATTTGATTGCCGCCACTGTCGTTGATACCGTAATCGATCCGGATCGGCCCTAACGGAGATTGAATCCGCACGCCGATCCCGTAACCGTAACCGCTACCGGGCTTTCCCCGGACACCGGCCGGGTCGCCGGGGACATCTTTGCCCGTGCCCAAATCGGTGCCAGCATCCAAAAATAGCGCTCCGCCGATAAACGAAATAATCGGGAAACGGTACTCAACGCTGGCTTCTAGGAAACTGCGGCCAGCTCCTACTTCGCCTTCGTCGTATCCGCGCACCGAGTTCGCACCGCCCAAGGCAAAAGCTTCGTAGGGAGGCAAATCTCCGAATACGGTGCCACCTTTAAAACTAAATGCCAGGGTTTGAGGGCCGGGGGTAAAGTTGGTGTACTTGACTGGTATGTAAAAGTTGTAGCTGGCCCGCAGGCGGTTGAACAGGATGCTGCCGGAACCTACAGGAATGGATTGTTCCATCCCAAACCTGAGCAGGGAACCGCTAGTGGGGCGGAGGGGGTCGTTGCGCCGATCGCGCACAGCACCTGCTTGGATTGTTGTCAAGTCGTCGGTGCCGGAATTGCTAAAACTTAGCTGGTTGCCGAGTTCGTCATCGGATTCGCGCCTGCCTTTGCGATCGGTAATTGAGACTCGCTGATACTGCAAGCCGAGTGAAGCAATCCACTCAGAATCGACAAAAGGATTGCGCGACAGGGGACGGGTGAAATTGATGCCGGCACCGGTGCGGACGATGCGGGGTCGATCGTTGTTGGGCAATCTGACTTCCCGTTCGCCGCCGTCAAAAATCACGCTGATCGATCGTCTTCTAAAAGCATTAATCGTATAAGAAGTCCGGTAAGGATCGCCCGCAATCCAAGGATCGGTAAAACTCAGGTCAAACAGCGTTTGCCGTTCTCCAATTTGTACTTCAGCCCCCAATTTCTGGTTCCTACCGAACACATTTTGCTGCTGGTAACTCACCGTACCGAACAAACCCGTAGCGGAACTCAAACCCGCACCCGCCGCCAGAGAACCAGTATTTTTCTCAATGACGTTGACAATTACTCTGGCCTTGCGGGGGTCAGTCGTGCCCGGTTCCAAAGCAAGCCGCACGTCTTCAAAAATCCCCAAACCAAACACCCGCCTCAAATCCCTTTCCGCCTTGGTGCGGTTAAAGATATCTCCGGGCTTGAGTTCTACTTCGCGGGTGACGACAAAGCGCTTGGTGTTGCCTCGAATCGGCTGACCGGTGGGATCGGTTGGTTCTCCTTCCTTGTTCAGGAAACGGACATCAACGGATTCGATCTGGCCTTCTGCCACTTGCAAGGTGACTGTGCCGTCGTCTGCTACTTGCGGGGCATCTGTGATTTGGCCCAAAACATAGCCGTTGTCTTGATACCACGCATTAATTTTTTTGACTCCCTCCTCAAAGCGGCGGAGGTTGAGAATTTTGCCGTACTGATCGCCGAAGCTTTCGTCAACTACGGTTTGGGGCAGCACTTGCTGGCCGGTGATTGTCACTTTCTGCAGCACTGGATTGGGCTGCACGATAAAAGTCACTCGCACGCCTAACGGGGTGTCTTCCGGTACTGCCCGCACGTTTCTGAAAAAGCCCGTGGCAAAAATGGCGTTGATGTCTTGTTGCAGTTGGCTGCGGTTGGTGGTGCGTCCCGGTTGAGTGCTGATGACTCGGTAAATCTCGGTTTCTAGGTCTCCCGTTGCCCCGGTGACGGTAACTTCGGCAACTAGCACTTGCGGTTCGGCCGCTTCGGCGGGTGCTGGGGTTGGTCTGGGCTGCGATTCTGCCGGGCCAGGGGGCAATGTGGGAACTGTGTTTGCCGGCGGTCTGGTGGGGGCCGGTCTGGGAATTTGGGCGTTTTGACCGATCGCCCCGGATGCGTCCGAAGTCGCTCTGGGAGAAACTTGTAGGTTTTGGGCGATCGTCCCCGCTCCCTCCTGTTTCCGAGGCTCTACTGCGACCCAGGCGGGCGTTACTGCCACTTCCGAAGGGAGGAGTTGGCTGTCTGGTTGTGCCTCTTGCAGCGCGTTTTGACTGCTAGGGGCGGGCGATGGGTTGGATGCTAGCTCGGGTTTGAGTTGAAGCTGGGGCGAAACCGGGGATGGCGAGTCTGTGACTCGGTTTGGTGGGTCGCGGTCGTCTTCTCCTCTGGCAGGGGCCGCCACTATTTTGAGGTCTTCGGCCAAGCTGCTTTTAGCTGCTTTTTTAGGGTTTTGAGAAGGATTTTGGGTTAATTCTGGAACCGGGCGATCGGGTAATTCGATCGACCCAACCGGAGGAACGGCCGCCACAGTCCCCTCTGCTGATTCAGAGTAGGATGTTTGACCGCTTGCCGAATTTGATAATCCGAATGTTGCTGAGACAGTAAGAACTGCCACCAATACAGCAGATAAGCGCATTTTTGTTCACTCTTTTGGGCAATCACACACACACGATATTAGTCATTAGTCATTAGTCATTAGTCATTGGTCATTAGTCATTAGTTATTGGTTATTGGTCATTGGTCATATCATGTCTGGTAGATTAACCGCAATCAGTAGGGTTCGCGCGTGCGTCCTGGCATACGCTTGCTTTGTCGCAGACTCGCATTCCGCACGCGCGAACCGTTTTTGTGATGGTAATCGATCGGACTTGATATCATTAGTCATTGGTCATTGGTCATTAGTCATTAATCATTGGTCAATGACTAATTACATCGGGAACATCTCAATGAGAGTAAAAACCTGTTGTAACAGTGCTGTCCCCGCTTTTGTCTGCTTGCTTATATATACAGCAAGCGGGGACAGCACTAATACAAGATCAAAACTGAGACGATCCCGCTGACATTCATCAAAAGCACAACGGCGACAAACTGTGCAATTGTAGCGCATTGTTAAGTGCTCTAAACTTTCTGAGCTAGAACCCGCTGGAGAACTTGCTGGTAAGCGGTTTCTACCGATCCCAAGTCACGGCGGAATCTGTCTTTGTCCATAACGCGCGCGTCGGGGTCAGTTTCTGCGTTGTCCCACAGGCGGCAGGTGTCGGGACTGATTTCGTCGGCGAGAATCAGGTTTTGATGTTGGTCGATGCCGAATTCTAGTTTGAAGTCTACCAGCGTGATGCCGCACTGGGTGAAAAATTCTTTGAGTATTTCGTTAATTTCGCGGGCGGCGATTTCTAGTTGTTCTACTTGTTCCGGGGTGGCTAGCTGCATTAACTGCAGTCTGCCCTGGGTCAGCAGGGGGTCTCCCAAATCATCGTTTTTGTAATAAAATTCCACCAGCGCCGGATTGACAATTGTACCCATCGCAATTCCGGTTTGTTTGCACAGACTACCGGCAGCAATGTTTCTGACTACAACTTCTAAGGGCAAGATGCGGACGCGGCAGACTCGCATTTGGTTGGGCGCTGGCGTGTCTATGAAGTGGGTGCGTATGCCTTTGGCTTCTAGCATCCGAAACAGGTGGGCGGATACGGCGCAGTTGATTTCGCCTTTCCCCACAATGCTGCCGCGTTTCTGGGCGTTAAAGGCTGTAGCGTCGTCTTTGAAGTGGGTCAGCAAAATTTCGCCCTCTTCGGTGGAGTAGAGGATTTTGGCTTTGCCTTCGTAGAGTTTGCGTCCGGCTGACATGGCGATTCATAATGTAGATGAGTTGTAGATTTTACAGTAGCTCGATCGCGCATTATTGGCGAGTGTTTGGCTCTCGGCAGCCCCGCCCCCGCCCCTCACAGGCGAGTACCTCTGTGGATAGATACTGCGATCGGTCTAGCCATAAATGATTCTTGACAACGCAAAATAGAGATTAGACCGGCTTTGTTCGCTATCCCCCGCGCCCGAACCCAAAAACGGTTCAACAGTTGCCAGCATTCAAGGTTGACAGCAAACAGTTAACAGTTACTTCGGACTTCTACCATTTTTTTAAAGATGTGCTATATAGATGAAGTCCTAGCCCCCCGATGCCTTGGGGGGGGTGAGATGTAACGCTACTTAATGAAATTGGTATTGCGCGCGCCAGGAAATTGTCAGCGAGGGAAATTAATGTTTCCTTGCACCATACAACGGGGAGGCTTTAAACCCATTTTTTCCGGTAAATCTTCAATCCAAAAATCGACGGAAACTCCCAACGCTCAAGAGTCGTTAAAACATATCTATAAAAAGACTGATTTATGGAAAAAAAAATTCATATCCTTTTGGTAGAAGATGACGAAGTAGATGTGATGAACGTCCAGCGAGCGTTCAAAAAAAATAACATCGTCAATCCGCTATACATGGCTGCCAACGGACTAGAAGCTCTGGCTATATTACGCCAAGAAGAAAAAATAGAACCTGTAATGCCTCAAACGCGCAGGTTGGTTTTGCTGGACTTGAATATGCCGAGAATGAACGGCATTGAGTTTTTACGAGAATTGCGGCAAGATCAAAATCTGAGATCGATTCCAGTGATCGTCCTCACAACTTCTAATGAAGATAGAGATAAAGTAGAAGCTTATAATTTGAATGTAGCTGGCTATATTCTTAAACCAGTCACTTTTTCTAATTTTGTAGAAGTTATGGGAACCCTCAACAGATACTGGATGCTGAGCGAAATTCCCTAGATTATGGAAAATTTAACAAAAAAGTTTCAAAGTGGCTTTTCTGATTTTTTAGCGGTGCATTTATTCTATTAGTCTTTGTATGCCACAGCTTTTTCTGATTAATCTCTAATTCTCTTGTTATGGACAAGCTTATTAAAATTCTGATAGTTGATGACGATGAAGTCGATCGGATGAGGGTCAAACGTTCGCTAAAGTCTGCTGGGGTTTGGGCAGAAGTTACTGAAGCAGAAGATTGTGCCGAGGCCCTCGCCACACTCTCGATCAGGAAAAATTCTAGCACAGCGGCCGATCAACTCTCCACACAAAATCAATCCTCACATTTAAGGAACGTTGAGGAGACAGACAACTCGCTGCTATTAAATCAAATATTTGAGTGCGACTTTGACTGTGTATTCCTAGACTACGGCTTACCGGACGGAGACGGACTTAGTTTAGTGAAAGATATACGAGAAGCTGGGATCAAAATCCCCTTAATTGTCCTCACAGGTCAAGGCGATGAACAAATTGCAGTGGAATTGATGAAGGCTGGAGCTTCTGATTATATCGTTAAAGGCAAGATGTCTCCAGATAGTTTGTCGCGCAGTTTGTTTAATGCACTTCGCGTTTACCGCGCCGAATATAAGGCGCTTCTGACGAGTCAAAAACTTAAGGAAAGTGAGGAACGCTACAGGTTAGTTGTAGAGGGGGTAAATGACGGAATTTGGGATTGGGATTTAAGTAAAAATGATGTTTATTGGAACGATCGCCTTTTGGGAATGATCGGGTTGTCGCGCTATCAATTTGGCAGCACGATGGATGCTCTATACAGCCGCCTGCATCCAGAGGACAAGGACGGCATCATTCGGGCGATCGGGGATCACTTAGAACAAGGAATTGACTACAATGTAGAATTCCGACTGCTGCATTCATCCGGTGCTTACCGCTACTGCACTTCTCAGGGAAAAGCTCAGCGGAATGCGCAAGGAAAAGCACTGCGGATGGCCGGCATAATTAGCGACATTACCGAGCGCAAACAAGCCGAAGATGCTCTAGAAATAGAAATGCAGCAATTGAAACAAATTATTGCTTGCGTGCCGGTAGCAATGGCGATGTTCGATACTCAAATGCGCTATTTAGTTAACTCTCACAAATGGCTGACTCAATTTAATTTGGAGTGGCAGTCTCTGACTAATCTCAGTCATTACGAAGTGTTTCCAGATACGCCAAATCGCTGGAAAGTAATGTATGAAGAAGTGCTCAAAGGCGAGATAGTTTCTTTCAGCGAAGATGCTTGGGAACGAGCAGACGGCTCTGTTTTGTATTTGCGCTGGGCTGCTCATCCTTGGTACAATCCCGACGGCAGAGTGGGGGGAATGGTGATGGTAGCGGACAAGATTAATGAATTGGTGGAAGCGCGGGAAACTGCCCTAGAAGCAAGCCGGGTGAAATCGCAATTTTTGGCGAACATGAGTCACGAAATTCGCACTCCGATGAATGGGGTTTTGGGGATGGCTCAATTGCTGTTGCTGGCTCCTCTGGAACCGAAACCGCGCGAGTGCGCTCAGACTATTTACCGCAGTGCTGAACATTTGCTGAGCGTGATTAATGACATCCTAGATTTTTCTAAGATTGAAGCTGGAGAAATGCGGCTGGAAAAAGCTGATTTTGATTTGGATAGCTGCATTGAATCTGTGATAGAAATGGTAGCGCCTTTGGCAGATGAAAAAGATATTGAATTAAATATTTTAGTTGATAGTTCGGTGCCGAAAAAGTTGGTGGGCGACTCGGGCAGGCTGAAGCAAATTTTGATAAATTTGACTGTAAATGCCATAAAATTTACCGATCGCGGTCAAGTTTTTATTCACGTTACTGTCAAGCGGAGAAAACAACTGGTAGAGGGCAAAGAAGATATTAAATTGCTATTTTCAGTCCGGGATACTGGGATTGGAATTTCGCCGGAAGGGCAGACAAAGCTGTTCCAATCTTTTTCTCAGGTAGACGATTCTCCTACTAGACCTTACGGCGGTACGGGTTTGGGTTTGGCGATTTGCAAGCAGTTAGTGGATATGATGGAAGGCGACATTGGAGTTCGCAGTTTGCTAGATAGCGGTTCGACTTTTTGGTTTGCTGTACCTTTGGAAAAACAGTTGCAAGTTCAGCCTCAATCGCCCGAACTAGCAGGTAAGAAGCTGTTAGTAGTATCTGGAAGCGCTTTGAGGAGGGCAGCGGTACGATCGCTCGCTCAAAGTTGGGGTGCTCGCTGCGATGAAGCAGAAACTGCTGCTGATGCTTTGACTTGGTTGCAAAATTCTCGGGGCGGGATTTCTGAGGATTCGGGGGAAGGGGAAAAATGCTGCGATGCGGTGCTTGTGGATTTGCAAATGCCGGATTTGGATGCGGAGGAATTTGGTTTGAAAGTGCGATCGCTCTCAACAGTTGACTCGTTAATCGCCATGACTGCTTTGCGGGAACAGGCGAAAGCGGAAGCCCTTTGCAGTGTGGGTTTTAGCGGCTATTTGATCGAGCCGGTGCGGCCTTCCCGCTTGCTTGAGGCTTTGCTGGCCCCCGTTAAGGAAAGGGGAGAGTTTGACAGCTTGGAGGCTGCTAATAGTCGCAATTTTCCAGCAGCTAATTCTCAATACGTTACTTCCAATTCGCCCTCATCGCTGAAAATTTTGCTGGCGGAAGACCACCCGATCAATCAACAAGTTATAGTCGAACAGTTGGCAGCTTTAGGCTATCGTGCTGACTGCGCCGCCAACGGTCAAGAAGCGCTGGATTTGTTGGCAGAAAACAACTACGATCTAGTGTTGATGGACTGTCAAATGCCGGTACTTGACGGTTACGCAACTGTGCGAAAGTTGAGGGAACGAGAAAAGGGCGATCGGCATACTTTTGTGCTTGCTTTAACAGCTCACGCTTTACCGGGGGAACGAGAAAAGTGTCTGGCGGCGGGGATGGATGATTATCTCAGCAAACCAGTAGATTTAGATGCTTTGGCGGCGGCACTGAACAAGTATGAAGCCCAAAACGCTCATTTTAAAAACTATGGAGTTCAAAATATTAATTTGGTAGAACCGGAGATAGCGGTAACATATTATACAGAAACCTCCCAAAAAGTAGAGGTGGCCGCTGTGCCGGCATCAAGGGCGATCGCGCTTCAAACTTGGGAACACGGAGACTGTGACGGACTGTTCGACAAAAGCAGATTGGAGCAACTCCGACGAGTTAATATTAAATTGCCCGATCGCCTTTTGCAAGCATTTGTAGGAAACGCGCAAGCTGATGTGGCTGCTGCCAAAATAGCCGTAGAAGCTAAAGATTGGCCAACTGTGGAATATCAAGCACACCGTCTCAAAGGAACTGCTGCAAATGTGGGAGTTGCCCTGATGTCGGATTTGGCCGCACAATTAGAGAATTATGCCCGAAGCTTTCAATCTGAACCCGCAGCGGCTCAATTATCAACTATTGAGGTAGTTCAAAAAATATTAGTGAGTTTATCCAGTCATTTAGCGCGGGTTCGAGAATTTGTAGAAACTCGAATATTTGGTTAAAAATATGTTAATCTGTCGTCATAGTCGAACGTAGTAGCAATTGAAATCGAGCCTAAAAAAACGACGTCCACTCCTAGCGAACTAAGAATAAATTCTTTCTTTCTTGACTCTGTGTCCTCTGCGTTCTCTGCGGTTAATTTAAAAAAATCAATTAATTTAGCTATGACCCACGATATCAGTAACAACCCTATTTTAGATACCCAACCCTTAGAAAATGATCGAGAACTGCTAACACCTTTGATGGCTTTTGCTCAACAAATTTTGTTGCACGAACTAGAAGCAGAACCTCTGGAATTGCATTACCAGTCTCTAGCCGATGGCGGGGGAGTGGCGGTAAATTGTATTGTGGAAAAAGTAGCTCGCTGCTGTCGGGAAAGCAAAATTGGCAAAAAATTACCGACAGCTTTTTACATTCACGTTTCTGCCTTGTCAGCGCTCAATCCTGTCCTCGCAATTTACGAAAATTGTGCGAGACAAAATCTCGAAAACATTGATGAAGCAACTTTAGTTAAATTTTCACTCCAGCAACCTAAAATATCTTATCTTTTTTACCCCGATTTCGACACAGACGCTCACCCTGCTTTGCAAACCAGCATCCAAATTAATCTCGAAACAGGCGAAGTTAAATGTTTCGATTACAGCAACAGCGAAAATCCCCCGGTTTTGCACCGCAAGGAAACTTTTGTAACTGCGGATTATCCCAATTACGAAAAGTTTGCTCGACTGACTCGCAGCGAGGAAGGATGGGGACTGCTTGACAATACTAGCGTTATCGGGACTCGCGAGGGTTGGCTGAAATATTTGGGATATTGCGGTGTAGAAATTCAAGATCATACTGTTGTTGAACGTTTGAAACAGCAGAATAGCGATCTTTCAATTCCTAAAATTGAACGCCACAAAGCTGCGATGGTACGAAACTCTGTTTCTAAGCCGGTGCGTTTGGTTTTGGAATCGGATTTGTTTGTGGATGGGATGACTTTTTTTGATTACGGTTGCGGCTATGGCGGCGATGTTAAATATATTGCGGGAGAGGGTTATGTGGCTGCGGGTTGGGACCCGTACTATCAGCCGGAAACTCCGCGAATTCATGCTGATATTGTGAATGTTGGTTATGTAATTAATGTGATTGAGTCTTTGGGGGAAAGGCGAGAAGCTTTGCTGAATGCTTGGGATTTAACTAAGAATTTATTGGTTGTGGCGGCTCAGGTTTTGATTGATGATGGCGATCGCGGTCAAATTGCTTATGGGGATGGGGTGATTACTTCTCGCAATACTTTTCAGAAGTATTACGAACAGCAAGAGTTGAAGGTTTATATTGACCAAGTTTTGAATGTTGATGCGATTCCTGTGGCTTTGGGGATTTATTTTGTGTTTCGGGATGCGACGGCGGGTGAGGGTTTTCGGGCTTCTCGGTTTCGATCGCGCTTATCGACTCCCAGAGTCCGATCGCAAGTCAAGCGATTTGAGGATTATGCCGAAATACTGGCTCCTTTGATGGCTTTTGTGAGCGATCGGGGGCGTCTTCCGGTGAAAGACGAATTAGCGGAAGAATCGCCAATCAAGCAGGAATTCCACAGTTTTAACCGCGCTTGGAGGGTGATTTTGCAAGCAACGGATGCGGATGATTGGGAGAAAATCGCCGACAAGCGCCGCCAGGATTTGCTAGTATATCTCGCTCTCAACCGTTTGGGCGATTCCCTACAGGATGGCGACGCGGTGCGTCCTTCGATGCGCCGGCTTCCGGCTCAAATCCGCAATGACATTAAGGGTTTGTTTGACAGTTATCAAAAAGCTTGCACTTTGGCAGATTTAATGCTATATAGTTTGGGCAAAGCTGATATTGTGGCGGATTGTTGCGAGGATAGCGCGATCGGGTACAAACAACCCGGTTCCCTTTCAGTTCACGTCTCATGTTTAGAAGAACTTGACCCTTTGCTGCGACTCTACGAAGGCTGCGCCAACCGCACAATTGGTCGGCTTGACGGTGCTACAATTATCAAATTTCACACTCCAAAACCGCAGATATCCTATTTATTTTATCCCGATTTTGATACTAACCCGCATCCAGCCCTCCACAGGTCTATGCACATACATTTGCGCGATCTTTCTGTCAGCTACGAAGACTATTCAGATGCGTACAATCCGCCAATTTTAGTTAAAAAAGAAGCTTTTGTCAATCCGAATTATCCGCATTACGCAAAGTTCGCGAAACTCACCCGCCAAGAGGCAAAGTTAGGGATTTTTGATGGTTCCGTCGTTAAGAAATATCGGGAATGGGTGAAGTGTTTGGAGGACAATTGCGTGAGAATTAAGGGGCATAAGTTGTTTTGGCGATCGGATGCTGACCCGGAAAAGTTGAAAATGTTGAAAACAAATGCGTCGGAACGCCAGCAGAAAAAAATTGAGGTTAATGCGGGAAAGAGTGAAGGAACTGCAGAGGACACAGAGAACGCAGAGGATGGGAAAGAAGAGGGAGGGGAAGTTATATCTTTAAGATAGGACGGTGTTCTAAGGTCATTGGTAGGACGAGAACAGGTGACAAGTATTTTCTTCCTGGTAGTATGTACAGATGTGCATACTATAATTGAGATGGCTTACCAATGGAATCCAGAGAAAGCAGCAGCCAATCTTCGCAAATATGGTATCGACTTTGCTGATGCAGTATCGGTTTTCTCAGATGCTCTGGCAATTACAATTCCAGATGAGCGTTTTGATGAAGAACGATTCGTCACGATTGGCATGGATGGCTTTGCCAGAGTTTTGGTTGTTATTTACACATTGCGGGGTGATGAAATTCGACTTATTTCTGCCCGCAAAGCGACTAGGCAAGAGCGACAGCAGTACGAGGAGGAATAGTCATGGAAACAGAGTATGATTTTAGTCAGGGTAAGCGAGGGGCGATCGATCCAACATTACCTGAGAAAACTCGGATCGCAATCTGGTTAGATGATGAGGTTTTAGCGTGGTTTCGCGAACAAGTTCATTTAGCAGATGGAGGGAACTACCAAACCTTGATTAATGAAGCGTTGCGTCAACATATCCAGCAGAGTTCTGAGCCTTTGGAACAAACTTTGCGAAGAGTTGTACGAGAAGAACTTCAGCGGATTGAAAAGTGAAGTGCAAATGACCGCGCAACGAACTGTTTCGATACCTTCCCAATTCTTGCCTACAGTCAGGGCCGGATGTTGCGGAATTATCGCGAAAATGAACTGCACTTAAACCAACAGGCTTCGGAGGTTTTCTCATGGAAATAATTTGGGAAAGAATTGATAATTGGCTCGCAGCCAATGCACCTCAAGTGCTGAAAAGTCTCAGGCCCGGCGCTACTGATGAGGAGATTTATCGAGCAGAAGCATTCTTTGGTGTAGAGTTTCCCGAAGATTTCAAGCTGTCTTACCGCGTGCATAACGGTCAGGATGAAGAATCTTATTCCCTATTCCCCCAATTGGAGTTACTCTCTATCCAAAGCGCGATCGAAATATCTGAAAAATGGCAGAATTGTTCTGACGATAATTTTAGGTGCGATCGTGAAAACATTTTTGAAGGAATCTGGAACGGTTGGTGGAACCGGAATTGGATTCCATTCACAAACGAAAGCAATGGTGCTTGCGAATGCGTAGATTTAGCCCCAGCAGCAGGCGGAAATGTTGGACAAGTCATTATTGTTGAGTGGCAGGAGGCTACTAGAGGGCTTATTGCACCTAATTTTCGAGTTTATCTGGAAACCTTTGCAAATGCACTAGAACGAGGAGAATATCGGTTCTCTGAGAATGGTTATGGGTTGGTGGATCTAGTTGACTTTGAAATACTGGATCTCGCAGTTGGTAATGGTTAATATCGCCCATAGACTGCACCCAGCGCCTGAGCCGTTTGCTAAAGTGCTCGATACCTGTCTAGCAATCGTCTAACTCAAAGAACGTATTGACATTGTAAATACATTTTACCTATACTAGGGAGCATGAATGTATACTTCGTGCTCCATGGCATTACCTTTGTATGGGATGACGGAAAAGCGCGGATTAATCCCACAAATCATGATGGGGTTACTTTTCAACAAGCTGCTGAATGCTTCTTTGATCCATTTCTAGTTGTCGTTGATGCCAGCCGCAATGAGGAAGCGCGTGATGCTGTGATTGGGCTAGATAGTCGGTGGAATCTACTGTATGTGGTTCACATTGAGCGTGAAGAAAATGTCATTCGGATTATTTCAGCACGTAAAGCAACTCGTCAGGAGAGGGCAGAGTATGAAGGTTGAAGCATTAAAACAGCGATTACATCGAAACCGTCCAATGACTAGCGTGACGATCCGTATGCCCGAAGATGTTGTGGAAGATCTAAAGAAAGTTGCACCATTGTTGGGTTTTTCGGGTTATCAGCCATTAATTCGTGCTTATATCGGTCAAGGTTTGCGCGTTGATTTAGAACGATTTGAGAGCGAGACAGTAACAGCCTTAGTAGCAAGTTTGAAGCGTCGAGGTGTCAGCGATGAAGTGATTGATGAGGCATTAAAGGAAGTCGTTGATGCTAAATCATGTTAATTGTATCTAGCCAGCAGTACAAAAAGGCGATACCTGTACCTGGGGTCAAAAACCCGGTTTATGCCTCAATATCTCAAGGGAGAAACCGGGTTTTTTTGGATACGTCTTGTTAAGCAAACTTAATCTTCAAATAATCATCCTCCATCTTCGCCCCGGAAGGTTGCAGCGCGGCTAAAGCTTGCGGCAAAACCATATTGCGGCGGTGATTCCCAATCCGAACATTCAACTCATCTCCCGTTTTCGTCAACTGAATTTGATCCTTAGCAATTCCCGGCAAATACAGTTCTAGAACATATTGATTGTTGTCCTGCACAATTCTAATCGTATTTTCTGTGTAATAAACCTTGCTTGGATCTTCATCTGCATAAAGCGTTTCTTTCAAGCGTTCCAAAGCCGGCAAACCGCACATTTCCTCGGAATAAAGCGGGACTTCTTTTACAGGAAGCGGCCGAAAATTTTCGTGAATTTCCTGCTTGTACTGCTGCTGGTTCTCTTTCCAACGCTTGAAAAATGGATCGGTTACTTCTTCAGGAATAATCCGGTTGGCGACAATTAAATCTGTGGCAACATTGTACAAACTCAAATAGGCGTGAGCCCGCAAAGATTCTTTGATTACCATTTTTTCAGGATTAGTAATTAACCTGACCGAAGTCACAGTATTGTCAGTTAAAATCTTTTCCAAAGCTTCGATTTGTTCGTAAAATTCGTAAGGTGCATCCATCACCTCTTTGTCTGGCAAAGAAAAACCCGCAAGTGGTCTAAAAAACGGTTCAACTAAAGGTCTGAGGGCAACAGATATACCTTGCAATGGCTTGTAAAATTTTCTCATGTACCAGCCGCCAACTTCCGGCAAACTTAACAATCGCAATGCTGTACCTGTGGGGGCGGAATCGATAATTAAAACATCATATATGCCCTCGTCGTAATGGCGTTTCATCCGCACCAAACCAAAGATTTCGTCCATTCCCGGCAAAATGGCTAATTCTTCAGCTTGCACGCCCTCAAGTCCCTGCGCTTTCAAAACTTGAGTAATGTAGCGTTTGACTGCTCCCCAATTGCCTTCTAATTCCCTGAGAGCGTCCAATTCTGCTCCCCACAAATTGGGTTTGACCAGTCGAGCATCGTGTCCGAGTTCCATGTCGAAGCTGTCGGCCAAGGAGTGGGCGGGATCTGTGCTCAGCACTAGGGTTTTGTATCCCAATTCGGCGCATCGCAAGCCCGTAGCAGCGGCTACGGAGGTTTTGCCGACGCCGCCTTTTCCGGTCATTAATATTAAGCGCATTGATTGTTTAGCTCGCCTGAAAGTTCTTTACTTATATATTGTAACGGGATGTAACGGAGATTAATTTAGTGGGGTAATTAATTTGGGCGATCGCCCGCCGAACATAGCAAATTGTCTGCAATGCACGAAATCGGTGCGATGTCAATAGCAATAAAATTTAGATGGTGTCCGATGGCTCGATCGCGAACTCATCGCATTTTTTGGTCATACCTTTCATCTAAAGCGTGCGATCCATTGGAATTACGATCGCCCTTTGAGACATCTTGCAGCGAATTTTTAAACCAGATGGACTGCTGGGGGAATGGCATAGAAATTTTTTCTTCATCAAATACCTGCTTCAGTCGCCGGCGAAACTCGCGTCCGACTTCCCATTTTTTCAGGGGTTGAGTTTGAATCAAGAGGCGAATCGTAATGCTATTTTCACCAAACGCATCAACGCCCAGTACCTTGGGAGGTTCTAATATTAATTCTTGCCACTCAGAATCCAAACTCATTTGAGTCGCTGCTTTTTTAATTACGGCGATCGCACGGTCAATATCGGTATTATAAGCAACCTCAATACCTAAATTCACACGAGACCAACTGCTAGTATGGTTTTTTACCATCGTAATACTGCCATTTGGAATACTAATTAGATCGCCATCTTGGTTCCGTAATTGAGTTACCCGCAGGTTCATTGTTTCCACGGTTCCACTTTCATTGTTAGCAGTGATTATATCGCCAACCCCATACTGATCCTCCAAGAGAAAAAACAATCCGTTAATCATGTCTTTGACAAGACTTTGAGAGCCAAAGGAAATCGCCAACCCAAAAATACTCACACTTGCCAAAAGCGGCACAATATTAACACCCAAAATTGACAAAGCAGTCAATCCGCCAGCAGCAATACAACAGAAACCGCTAGCTCCCTTCATCACGCCCGAAAAGGTTTTGAGCCGCTGAATCCTTCGGACTGATACACTATCTGGAAGGAATTGCCCCTGACTGAGAGCTGCTACAAAATGGTCAATTACAACGAAGCTGATGCGAAGTATTAGGTAAGTTGCAGCCCCAATTAAGATTAAGTTGAGTAAGGTGACGCTCACACTTTTCAGCAATAGTGATTGCAGCCATCGAGTCTGCGGAAACAGGCTCAAACAAAATGAAATTCCGCCTCCCCACAAGCCAAACTGGCCGAGTTGCAATAACCGCTGTCGTACTTCATACCAAAATTTGAGCCGCTGGTTCCGAGCAATTTTTTGTTGCTGTTTGCAAGCAATCGCTGCAGCTTCATCCTGCTCCTGTTCAGACAAATCTTCTACTTGCTCTTGGGAAGCATTGAGTTGTTCGATTTGTGTTAAGACTGCTGCATAACGGGCTTTGATATAGCGCTGTCTGAGGCGCATTCCCAGACTGAGCAGGAGCATAAATAGGATGACTCCGCCCGCTCGCAATGCCTGCTTTGCTAAAAACTTTGGCTGATGCTCCCGTTGAGACGCAAGCAGGGCGTTTTTAATAATTTGAGTCAAGTTTTGAGCGTGAGTGGTTAGTTCGACTCCGTAGAGGCGAGCATCGTCAGTGGTAACGGTCATCAAATAGTTTTTATTAACAGAAATAATTGGAAGTTGACTTGTTGGGTCTACGCTGTAATCGACTTCTAATTTTCCCGGTTCAAAGTTGGTATTGGCAATTCCTTGAAGCTGATTTGTAACGGTTTTTACTCTTTGCTGAATGGGTGAAAGAGAAATTGCTTCTTGCTGCTTGGTGTTGAGTGCAGGAGCTGTCAAAGCAAATATTGAACGACCATCTAAATAAACATCACCGACAACAAAGTTAGTGCTATCGTTGGCGGAATAAATATTGAATAATCGCTGTGGTTCTGGAGATGAGGGTTGTCCGGCCACTGGCACTATCGACGCGCCCAAGAGGAAGATGAATGCACCAATTGCCAAGGCAATTTTGCGCCACAGGTAATTAGTTCGACGAGAATTAAGATTTATCCAGTTCAAGCAAGACATTTTTCTACACATTGCATATTTGTATCAAGGTCTCACCTGGGTTTGATTGCTACAGAATGCAGTTGATGGCGCAATCTGCGCTGTCGCCATTAAGCCAAAAATGATGGCGCAACAGGGTGGCCTTTAGGTTCGATCGCTCAAAGCCAGAGGAATTGAGCAAATGATGGTGGTGAGGCCTGACTCGATCGACTAAAGTGTTGAGTTCGATCGCCGGTTTCGCCACCAAAGCTGCCATTATAACGCTGCAGCCAAGACTGTTTGACTAGATGAGAAATTGAGGCGCTGTCATAGTAGTGGCTGGTAAATTATGCGATCGCCCGATCGGCAATCATCTATCGCCTTTAATCGGGCAAATTAAAAAAGGTTTTACCTGGTGCATAGCAAGCAAAGGTAACGCAGCAAGCGACAGTTACTTTTGAGTAGCGACGGGAAATATCAGTTGTTTGAGCACATCAAAGCGCGAACAATTCCAGTAATCAATGTGGGAAACGATTAAACCGTCGCTGTTGACCTTCAGTTCGCTTCTCCCGCTAATCGCCATTTTGGGTTTCCAAGGTAGCGGTGCGATCCAACTCAGAGTCCAGCGAGTTTCGATGGCATCTCCAGACTGAGAAATATCGTGCAAATCGAGTTGAATTTGTTTAAAAAAAGTCCCCATAAACCCGAGCATTTTTTGGTAGCGATCGACTCCTGTGAATCGATTTAGAGGGTCTTCAAAATAAACATCTTTAGCATAAATGCTGTAAGTCTGATTTTCGGGAAATCTACGGTAGTCCTCGGTGATAACTTGAATAATATCCATTACGATTAGCGATTTGCCTAAAATGATTATAATATAGTTTATACCTGCTAGAGAAAAGGCGGACAATTTATGATCGACCTCTACACTTTTACCACGCCCAACGGACGCAAAGTCTCGATTATGCTCGAAGAAATAGGTTTACCCTACAACACGCACGTCATCGACATCAGAAAAAACGACCAATTTAGCCCAGAGTTCATCGCCATCAATCCTAACAGCAAAATTCCGGCAATAGTCGATCGCGATAACGGCATCACCGTCTTCGAGTCCGGCGCCATCCTGATCTATCTAGCAGAAAAAAGCGGCAAATTTCTACCCACCGAAAAAGAAAAATACTTTCAAGTTATCGAGTGGCTGATGTTTCAAATGGCCAGTGTCGGGCCAATGTTCGGTCAGTTAAACCACTTCAAACGCTATGCACCCGAACAAATTCCCTATGCAATTC
Organism: Microcoleus sp. S1D4; assembly: GCF_036700765.1. Lineage (NCBI taxonomy): Bacteria > Bacillati > Cyanobacteriota > Cyanophyceae > Oscillatoriales > Microcoleaceae > Microcoleus > Microcoleus sp. S1D4. Next base: position 8,287 of record NZ_JAUBPP010000027.1, on the reverse strand, counting down.
AACGCTACGAAAAAGAAACCTTGCGACTCTACGGAATATTAGACACTCAACTAGCAAAATCCGAATACATCTGCGGCGAATATTCAATTGCCGATATGGCTATTTATCCCTGGGTTGCTATTTACGAATTTCAAGGATTAACCCTCGACAACCACCCCCACCTCAAACGCTGGGTAGAAACCTTGCAGAAGCGCCCAGCAGTTGAGCGCGGCATGGCTGTTCCCGCGATGTAAAAATCCAAAAAATTAACCGCAGACAAACAAAGATATCATTAATTAGATCTCAGTTTATCCGCGTTCACCTGCGGTTAAAAAATCTTGAAAACCTAATCAGCGAAATGCTGAATAATCGCATCCGCAAACTCAGAACACTTCAGTTCCGGCACAGGTGGTTCCATCAACCTTGCCAAATCGTAGGTAACTTCACCGTTAGAAATAGCCGCGCCCAAACCTTTTTTAATTAAATCTGCGGCTTCCTGCCATCCCATATATTCTAACATCATTACCCCCGACAAAATCAGGGAACCGGGATTGACTTTATCCAAACCGGCGTGTTTTGGTGCAGTGCCGTGAGTCGCCTCAAAAACTGCACATTCATCGCCTATATTCGCGCCGGGGCCCATTCCCAATCCGCCGACAATTGCAGCCGCCGCATCGGATAAGTAATCGCCGTTTAAATTCATGGTTGCCAAAATCGAATATTCGCCTGGTCTGGTTTGAATTTGCTGAAAAATACTATCAGCAATTCTGTCATTAACCATGATTTTTTCTTGCCACTTACCGTTACCGTGACTGTCCCAAATTGCAAATAGAACGTCGGCAACTTCTTGGCGGATTTTGGCTTGTTTTTCGGGAGTCAAGGCATCGTATCCCGGATCGATTTGGCGAGCATTGTCTTCTAAGCTAATCTCGGGATTGCGTTCTTTGTTGCCCAGAATCCAAGATTCTCTTTCTGTCACGCATTGGTTCCGAAATTCGGTGGTTGCTAGTTCGTAACCCCAATCTCGGAAAGCTCCTTCGGTGTATTTCATGATGTTGCCTTTGTGCACCAAGGTTACTTGTTGCTTGTCTTTTGGCAACCGCAAAGCGTGGGTCATGGCCCGCCGCACTAAACGCTGGGAACCGCTTTTGCTAATTGGTTTAATTCCGATTCCCGAATCGAGGCGAATTTGTTTTTTGCCGTGTTCTGGTGTTGCTGGAATTAACTCATTATTGAGGTATTCAATCAACTTTTTGCCTATTTCGCTGCCTTTTGCCCATTCAATTCCGAGGTAAATATCTTCTGTATTTTCCCGGTAAATAATTACATCTAGGAGTTCGGGAGTTTTGTGCAGCGATGGGGTGCCCTCGTAATATTTGCATGGCCGCACGCAGGCGTAAAGGTCAAAGATTTGCCGCAATGCTACGTTTAGCGATCGAATTCCGCCACCGATTGGGGTTGTCAGCGGGCCTTTGATGGCGACTCCGTATTCTTTGATGGCGTCTAGGGAATCTTGGGGCAAATATTGGTATGTACCGTAGACATCGCAGGCTTCGTCGCCTACGTAAATCTTGAACCAGTTAATTTTTCGTTGGCCGCGGTAAGCCTGTTCTACTGCGGCATCCATGACTTTCTGTGATGCTGGCCACAAGTCAACGCCCGTACCGTCGCCGCGTATGAAGGGAATAATTGGGTCGTTGGGGACGATCGGTAAACCGTCTTTGAAAGTAATTTTAGAACCAGTTGTCGGGGCTACAATTTTTTCGTACATATCTTAACAGTGCGGATACCAATGTTCTCTATTTTGCCATGATTATACCAGAAGGAAGAAGGAAGAAGGAAGAAGGAAGAAGGAAGAAGGAAGAAGGAAGAAGGAAGAAGGAAGAAGGAAGAAGGAAGAAGTCATTAGTCATTAGTCATCAGTGCTGTCGCCTCCGAGCTTTCCGTACAACGTCATCAGGAAGAAGGAAGAAGCGATGGCTGTCACAAGCTGGCGATGCCAATTTCCCACTAAATTTAATAAAGTAGCAAAAATAGCAGAAGTTTCTCTCAAGTATGCCCATCTATCTTTCAGCGCTACTGTTCGGGACATCGTTGAAGCAAGTCACAACGGTGATTTTTTTTGACCGCAGATCAAAGCAGATTAACGCAGATTATTTTGAGGAGTTCTGGGTTTATTTGCGATATTTTTCCTTCTGCATATTCTTTTTGACCACCCACAAAATAAAGGCAATGACAATAATCACCACAACTATTTTAGAAACCGGGTCTAGATATTCCTCTACCAGCGTATAATTTTCGCCTAATTTATATCCGGCAAAAGTCAGGAAACTTACCCATAAAAGAGTGCCTCCTGTTGAGTATAGTAAAAAAGGAATTAAAGGCATATTATTGATGCCAGCGGGCAGGGAAATCAGGGTGCGAACTCCCGGTACGAGGCGACACAAAAACACGGCTTTGTTGCCGTGTCTGGTAAACCATCTATTTGCTTTGTCAATATCGGCGCCGGATACTGTGATCCATTTGCCGTATTTGTCGGCTAAATCCCTCAAGCGTTCTTCGCTCAATAATTTACCTGCATAGTACCAGGGAAGCGCGCCCAAAATTGTACCGATCGTACCTGCTGCGATCGCCGGTGACAACTGCATATCGCCCTTGAATGCGGTGAATCCTGCCAGGGGCATAATCAATTCTGAGGGTATGGGCGGGAAAAGGTTTTCCAAAAACATCAATAGGCCTATTCCCAGATAGCCCATCGACTCCATTGTGCTAGTTATCCATTCAACCATTTTGATTTAATAATTGGTAAGAGGTACACTCATTAGTCATTAGTCATTAGTCATTAGTCATTAGTCATTAGTCATTAGTCATGTTTTTCTGTCCCAGAACGTCCAACGTCCAACGTCATGTTTTGCGATCTTAAGAGTTCGCGAACGTTATTAGTTATCAGGAAGAAGTCATCAGGAAGAAGAAACAATGAATTGCTCGTTCCTAGGCAAAGCCTGGGAACACATATATAGAGGCTCTGCCTCGACTGCGAACCAGGGATGCAGAGCCTCCGTCTATTCATTCCTAGGCTCGACCTAGGAACGAGGAGCTATGATTAAGTTCCCGAAGTCCAGGAGTTGGTGTACTCAATTTGCTCGGCTGTCAAGGTATCAATGTAAATTCCCATTGCTTCCAATTTGAGACGCGCAATTTCCTTGTCAACATCAACAGGAATTGAATGAATTCCTGCTTCTAACTTGCCTTGGTTTTTGACTAGATATTCAGTGGCTAAAGCTTGGTTAGCAAAGCTCATATCCATGACGGCGCTGGGGTGTCCTTCGGCGGCTGCCAAGTTGATCAAACGGCCTTCGCCCAAGACAATAACCGACTTGCCATTATTGAGGCGGTATTCTTGGGTGAAAGAGCGAACTGTTTTCACGTCGGTGCTTTTTGCGCCGAGGGATTTGAGGTCGATTTCAATGTCAAAGTGACCGGAATTGCAAACCATTGCGCCGTCTTTCATGGTGTCGAAATGTTCGGCACGGATGACGTGTTTGTTGCCGGTAACGGTGATGAAAATGTCTCCGACGGTGGCTGCTTCGTCCATTGGCATGACGCGGAAACCGTCCATCACTGCTTCGATCGCCCGAATCGGATCGATTTCGGTGACAATTACGTTAGCGCCCATGCCGCGGGCGCGCAGTGCCGTGCCTTTGCCGCACCAACCGTAACCTGCAACCACAATATTTTTGCCGGCCAACAAAATGTTGGTAGCCCGGATAATGCCATCTAGGGTAGATTGACCGGTGCCGTAGCGGTTGTCGAAGAAGTGCTTGGTGTCTGCGTCGTTGACGTTCATGGCGGGGAAAGTCAGCACGCCGTCTTTCAACATGGCCCGCAGGCGCACGATGCCGGTGGTGGTTTCTTCGGTGGTTCCGATCAAGTCGGCAATTTGGTTCGGGCGGTGCTGGATCAGCGCTGCTACTACGTCGCTACCGTCATCGATGATGATGTTGGGGCGGTGGTCGAGGGCTGTGTTAACGTGCCGTTCGTAGGTAGCCGCGTCTTCTCCTCTGAGGGCGAAGACGGAAATGCCGTAGTCTTCAACTAAGCAAGCGGCTACGTCATCTTGGGTGCTTAAGGGGTTGCTAGCGATGAGTACAGCGTCTGCGCCGCCCATTTTCAGGGCGATCGCCAAATGGGCTGTTTCTGTGGTTACGTGGCAGCAAGCTGAAATACGGATGCCTGCGAAGGGCTTTTCTTTAGCGAAGCGTTCTTGAATTTGCCGCAAAACTGGCATTTCCCGGCCGGCCCACTCGATGCGTTGCTTCCCCAAGGGGGCGAGGGACAAGTCTTTTACTTCGTGTTTAATCTTGACGGATGTAGCTACCATGTATGTTATTTTCCAGAAATCATCAAACTCTGTTAGTTTTAGCAGATTTACCTATCTGCGGGCAAGTGCTAGGATTTTATTCGATCGCCCTGCACGCTGCTAATCTTAAATTTTGATTGTATTCGATCGACCAATTTGCGATCGTAGCCGGGGTTCACCAGCACAGCAGAGTCAGTCAATTTTAGATTAAAAAATTGAATAATCAGAGATTTACTCCACACATGGATCTGGGATATTTAAATTTGGCAGACAATTTCGGTCTAGGGCGGAGTCAATCTTTTTTGTCAGCGCGGCGTTCTTGGACTATATGAATAATTGAAGGCACAAAAGAAAGTACAATTATTCCGCAAACAATCGGCAGTAAATATTCATCAACTCTCTCAGGAGGAATCATCTTTCCCAAATAGAAACCCATCAGCGTTAACCCCACCGTCCACAAAAACCCACCGATCAGGTTATAAAACATAAAAGTTTTGTATTTCATTGCCGCCACTCCCGCCACTATCGGGGCAAAAGTGCGGACAATTGGCGTAAATCTCGCCAGTACAACTGCTTTTTGACCGTGTTTTTCGTAAAAATTTTCGGTTTTTTCTAAATATTCTTTTTTAAACAGCCACGAATCTTCCTTATTAAATAAGCGGCGACCCCAACGGTGTCCGGTTGCATAGCCAACATTATCGCCAGCCACAGCGCAGACAAAACACCCAAAAATTAGCGTCCAAATATTCAGAGAGTTGGGCCCGGACGCTACAATTCCAGCAGCAAACAACAAGCTGTCTCCCGGCAGAAAAAAACCGAACAGCAATCCAGATTCGGCGAACACAATACCCCAAATCCCCAAATAACCGAAGGTTTTAATCAGTTGCTGCAAATCAAAATTCATTTTTTTGTTTTTCCGGGGAATTAACTAATATCATGTCCGCTCGATTATATAAACAGTAGATAATGGATTCTTTCGATATAGTTATCGGCTATTGCACCCTCCCGAAGCACCGGTGCGCCGGACAAAAACTAGGGCGGCGGTGGCGATTCAAGCGTCGTGAGGTATGCCCTATGCCGGATAGTACCTCATTTTTCGCTTGAAAGGCTATATCGTACACCATTCTCAATAAACTTATAAAAACCGTGTTTCTGAACGAGAGATATAGGCTTTGATGCTATATCTTCGGTCAGAAACCCGGTTTTTGCCACAGGTGCAATATCTCAGTTCGATCGAACACTTGAGGACGAGTCAGTTTTGAATTTTGAATTTTGAGTTGGGAGATTGGGAGAGTGGGAGAGTGGCAAAAATCCTCTTGCTTCCGACTTCACGCTTGACGACTTCCATTTCTATTCTTCATTCAAGCAAAAGGCGAGCCGATTTCCCATCAGCGCGCCTGCCGGTTATATGATTGCTTGTTAAACGGAATGTAGTCGGTCGTCCCCGTTGAAACACAATTAGGAAGCTGCTTTGCTAGCGCGACGGCGGCGTGCTGCAATTAATCCGCCCAAGCCTAGAGCCAAACCAGTCATTGTCATCGGTTCGGGAACTGTTGCGCTCACGGTGAAGTCTTGGAAGTCTTTGTCGTTACCGTTACCGGCATCGTCAAAGCCGATGGTTGCGCCGTTCAACAGAGAACTTGCTCCGTTTGTGTAATTTTTAGCAGCTTTGAAGGTGTTCGTTGTGTCTTTGTCGAGTGCGTTCAAAAGTGACGACCCGCCAAACACGGCTTGCTGCTTCTTGCCGACGTTCAAGGAAGAGGTTGAGTAGACAGTGCCCGCGCTAGCGCCATTGTAGAGGCTGCTGAGTCCCAAACTGTAAACTTTATTTGCCAGGAATTGAAACGTTACGGGGCCTGAAGCGACTGTATTGCCGGAGGTTCCTCTCCATTCGTTAGAGTCACCGTTGTCTGAGGCTTTAGTTTCCGAGAACAGCGTGCTGACTAGAGATGCCACCGACTTGTTTACTTCGTAGATTCCCAAAGAGGAGGTATACGCACCGTGAGATTCTAGGAAGTTAAATGTGACATTTGTATCTTCGGTGAAGCTGATTCCGCTGGTGCCAAAGGAGAAGGCATGAGCTGGAGCTGCTGCGCCCAACATAGCTGTGACGGCTGCGGTAGCTGTTAGGGCGGATAAAATTTTGGTATTCATAAAAAAAGCTCGGTAAGTGGGAAACTCAGAGACTTCAGTTCTGAGAGGAAAACGGCTCGGCGATTTCAATCGCCTTGAATCCCCTTTCGGGGTCGGAGAGGGAATTTAATTAACCTCTCCGATGAGGTATGGTTGCCTCAAACTCCCATTTCTGGGGTAAAGTTAGCTTCGCCAATGTTATAAAGGCTTGTTAGACTTGCAGCACTGTCTCAGTGACTTTAAGACTGTTTAACTGCAAATGACAGAGCAGGGAACTAGCGTCGCATTCGCCCGGTGTCGTGACCCAAATAACGTAGTCAGTTAAGACTTAGGCTGGTCAGAATAGCTTGTAAGACACTTGTCTTGCAAGCTCAGTGTCTTTAGACCTGAGTTCCTGACAATCTGATTTCTTTTGCCTTGTGCGACTACTTCAATATATTTATTATGCAACACTTTTTGGTCTTTGTGGCACTTGAGGTGAATTTTGACAGACTCTTTATGAAGGCTTTACACATCCTTTACAAATGCTGTCTGTCCCATTGGCATTCTGGGGGATCGCTCCTTAAAAGCACACAAAATAATTATAACTATTGTGGCTTGAAACCTTGCTGTAGCAAGCAGGAAGGCATGGCACTGCCAATTTTATTTGGGTCTGGTTTATGCTGATTTTTTATTTTAGTCACCGTCCGGGCGATCGACAACTAACACTTACGTATAAACACGGGGAGACGCGCGCCAACGGAGAGTTGAAAAAGGTTGGTATTAACCAGAAACTGGGAATTTTTGTTGTTTTGGGACTTGTGTAGGGGAGTGCAAGTAGTCGATCTATCGGGCAAATTACGTACAAGCTACGATCGCCCTAGTTTACTTATTTTGGTTCAATTTAAGGGTTTCAGCGCTCCGATAAAACCCAAAGATGCGATCGAGAGGAGATGAATGCAGCTTTAAGCGGTCAAAAAGCGAATTCCCTCTCAACAAATATCCTATGTAGAAAATCTGGGGAGGGCCTAATTGCGATCGACCGCATCAAAACAAACCGCTGTAGCGTTCCTCGGCCCAAGGTTCGCCCCTGCGGTGGTAGCCGTTGCGTTCCCAAAACCCGAGTTGTTCGGCTTCTGTAAACTCTAGGCCGTTAATCCATTTCGCGCTTTTCCAGGCGTAGAGGTGGGGGACTACCAGCCGCATCGGGCCGCCGTGGTCTGGGGACAGGGGTTCGCCGAAGACGGTGTGGGCGAAAAAGTTTTCTTCTCGGATCAAGTCGGCGATCGCAATGTTGGTGGTGTAGTCGCCGTAGCAGTGTTCGAGGACGTACATAGCCGAGCGAGCGACTTCTACATAGTTCATAAAATCTGTGACTTTGACTCCAGTCCACTGCACGTCGAGTTTTGACCACCGGGTGACGCAGTGAAAATCGGCAGTAAAGTTGCTTTGGGGCATGGCCTGGAAGTCTGACCAAGTGAAGGTTTTTGGTTTTACCAATCCCCAAACTTTAAATTCCCAACTCTCAATGCTGACAGAGGGTGTATCCCCGTAAGTCAGCACGGGAAAGCCGTTGGCGAGGTATTGGCCCGGAGGGACGCGATCGCTTTTTTCTGGTTCGGGCTTGCGAAAAAATTTGCCTTGCATTGATTGGCGCTCTACAGTAACTGACTGCAATCCTCAGTATATAGCGGTTCTCAAAAAAGTGAGGTCTACCCTATGCCCACGGAGGCCACGGAGGCCACGGAGCCCTATGCCGGATAAGCTGCTACGCAGCTAAACCGGATAAAATAGCATTGCCTTTATTTTTGATTTTTCGATCCCATTTAATAACCA
>NZ_JAUBPP010000026.1:85939-92512 GCF_036700765.1 Microcoleus sp. S1D4 | reverse complement strand
AAATACATAAATATAGTTACACGGAGAAAATCAATTAGGATTGCTCTAGGTCTAGAAAATCATTTAGGATTGCTATAGTGCTCCATAAAAAAAATGCTTTTTACAAAACATAGATGCTCCCCAACAAACAACAAACTCCCTCGCGCCGTCAAAAATAACTAGCAAAAAAAACGAATTATTCCTCCCCAAAAAATGTCAGTCGATTTGAGATTTTCCATTTTTCGATTTGAAATTTACTTGCTGCTGGGTGAATCACCGGAGCTTGAACTGGGGTATAAAATTTAAATTTTTCCACGGTAGTAGGTGGCACGGTCTCCGTTTTTGGGTGCAAAAAGCGAAAAAAATAGGTTTATGAAAGAAGAAGAAGCGGCAGTTTGAACCGCTTCTTTTTTGAGCAAACCCGTACCGGAAGTTTGTTGAAGATAATTTATCCGAATCTTTGGCGCAAAATGAATTCTGCTACGCTCAAATCAACGGGCGTTGTCACCTTCAAATTTGTCTCTTCTCCCTCAACAATTCGCACGGCTAAACCGCATTTTTCAAACAAAGCTGCATCGTCTGTAACTTCCCAACCCTTTTGTCGCCCTTGTTCGTGACACTGCTTTAATAATTTCACTTCAAATCCTTGGGGAGTCTGGGCCGCCCACAAATTGCTTCTGTCCGGCGTGTCTCGCACAATCCTAGACTCGTCCACCACCTTAATGGTATCCTTGACCGGGACGGCGACAATCAAGCCCGGACAGCCCAACAGAGCCTCGGCAGATCGATCGAACAATTCAGGAGTTGCCAAACACCTAGCGCCGTCGTGAATCAACACTCGATCGGCATTTGGTGGCAAAGCCTGCAAACCGTTGTAAACTGACTCTTGCCTGGTAGCCCCTCCTAGAATCAGTTCCACAGGCTTGATCAAAGCTAAGTCGGCCAGAATTGCCTTAAAATCTGGAAAATCGTCAGGCTGTCCCATGATGCCGATCCAACTAATCTGCTGCGAAGCTTCAGCAGCAGCCAAAGTCCAACTCAGCAAAGGTTTAGAGAGCAAATTCAGCAGCAGTTTATTCCGCTGACTCCCCATCCGTCGCCCCGAACCTGCTGCAGGAATTAATAAGTGCATTAAGTAACCCTTCTTCACCCAACTAGGTATATATTAAGAGCGTCCTGTACTTTTGGGTCAGTTGTTTAGCTGTCAGCCAGTAGCTTTTAAAGTCTAGAAATACTATAAGCTGATAGCTGAAGACCGATCGCTGAGAGCTACCTAGATAGATAATAGCCCGATCGTTTATGATGCGAATACTAGCACTTGTCCCTGGCGGGATTGGCGACCAAATTTTATTTTTCCCCACCCTTGATGACCTCAAGCAGTCTTATCCCGACGCGCAAATTGATGTCATCGTGGAACCGAGGGCAAAGGGTGCTTACCGAGTCTGCAAATCCGTCAAAGAAGTCTTGACGTACAATTTCAAAGACCGCAACGCTATGGCAGATTTGGGCAATTTACTGGGCGTAATTCGCGATCGCGAATACGAAGCAGTTGTTTCCCTCGGCCAGCGGTGGACTGTAGGGCTGCTGCTGTGGCTGACCGGCATTCCGCAGAGAGTTGGCTATTCTGGAACTAACGGCGCTCGATTTCTCACCGATGCCGTACCTCTAAAAACTGACCAGTACGCTGCCTCAATGTATCACGATTTGCTGCAAGGATTCAACATTAAAAATCCTTGTCCGCCCCTGGCAATTAATGTACCAAAACAGGATATTCAGTGGGCGGAAGCCGAACAGCAGCGGTTGGGGGTAAAAGAAAGCGGCTACATTCTAATTCACGGCGGTTCGAGTCAATTAGCTGTGTCTAAAGGTATTGACAAAATTTACCCTACAGACAACTGGAAGCAAATAATTGAAGATTGTCAGCAGCGGCAGCCGAATTTGCCGGTTGTTGTTGTGAAAGGCCCAGAAGATGCAGACTTCGTGACAAAGTTAGTCGAGTTATGTCCAAATGTAAAAGTTATCTCGCCGGATGATGTCGGCAAGTTGGCGGCGACAATTGCTGCTGCTAATTTGATGATATGTACTGACAGTGCGCCGATGCACTTAGCTGTGGCGGTTCAAACTTATACAATAGCTTTGTTTGGCCCGACTGAACCGGCGAAATTGTTGCCAAAGAGCGATCGATTTTTGGGGATTAAATCTCCTACTGGCAAAATGGCGGACATCTCTCCTCAAGATGTTTTGAAGAAGGTTTGGGGCGGCTAAAAACTAGGATATCTTCGGTAGGGAAACGGCATTGCCGTGTCCCTACAATTAATCCGAGGATGGTTGAATTTATCGTGGAGTGCGATGGCGTTCCGCCCCGCAAGCTACGATCATTTTGGGGTAGGGGAACGGCATTACTGTGTCCTCCTTAGCAAATTTTTATTGCCGTGTGCTGGGGCGGCTCAAACCTGTAACCGTAACCCCGAATAGTTTTAATAAACTGCGATCCAGTAGCATCAACTTGAATCATTTTCTTGCGAATCTGAGCGATATGTACGCTAACAAGTTTGCCTTCTTCTGTGTCGTTGCAGTTCCACCCCCAGATTTTTTGGATTAACTGTTGGCGACTCCAAGATTGACCGGAATGACTTGCCAAAAAATACAAAATATTAAATTCCAAGGTTGTTAACTTAATCGTGCGATCGTTGAGTGTTGCTTCCCGGCGCTCTGAATCGATCGCGAATTGATCGAATACGATACGTGATGGAGTGACAAGCCTCATGCGTCTCAACACAACTTCGATACGAATTGCTAACTCCGCCAGACCAAATGGTTTGCAGATATAGTCATCAGCACCAGCAGATAGCACTTTCAGTCGATCGGCTTCATCGGTGCGGCTGCTTAGCATTACCACAAAAACATTAGTACGGCGCTGCATTTCCTGGCAGAGGTGATAGCCTGTAGTATCTGGCAAATTCCAATCAAGAACTACTAGCACTGGTTTGAATTCCTCAAACAATTCTAAAGCACTATCGCCATCTGCTGCCGAATTTACGTGATATTTCTGATTTAAAAAGCGATGAACTAGATTGCGGATGGCTGGGTCATCATCCACAACCAGAATTTTGGGGGTAGTATCAACAACCATAACAAAAATATCTCTTTCTTTTGTTAATGAAATTTAGTAAAACGTAAAGCCCAGCTCGTTCCAGCTAAACAGATTTTTTTCGGGCAATTCTTCTTTTAACTTCGCTTTCAGGTCAAACAACTGTCCCCAATCCCAAATTTTGATTTCTAGGCGATCGGCAAAAACTGCGATCGCAAGCTCAATCGGAGTTTCTGAGGGTAGAGTTTTGTGTGCGTGGCGAACAGCATTGGTAAACCCTTCAATCGCTGCAAGTTTGCACTGTTGCAAAACTGCTTCGGGAATTGTTTGTAGATTCTCTAAAAAAAACTGCTCAATCCACCATAAAACTTGAGTTACACCCTTGATATCCGACTTTAGTTGCAGGCTTATTTTTTGGAGTGGCTGATTAGAAGAATTTCGAGCGGACTGAGGAGTGAGTTGCTCTTGAAGCCAGTTAAAGCTGTTCAAAACATCGATCGCCCGCTTAAAATAACCAGCTTGAGTGCTAGGTTGGGGTGGTACTGGCTGAAAATATTTGATAATTAACAAACAGTTTCGACCGTCAGAGGTGCGGGTATAACTTAGCTCATCGGCAATTTTGCCCATAAGTTTTATACCTATTCCACTTGATGGAATTTCATCGATGTCAGAGTGCGAGTTGCCGAACAAGTTAAAATTCATTTGACTGACCTCTCTTGTTTATCAAAACTTGTTTGTGTGTCTTGATAAAATCATGGCATCAATTTAATTGAGTGAAGTTGACCAGAGGTATAAACTTAGGTCTATTAGAGGTCGGTATAATCAAAGTATACTCAAGGTATAATTAAACTACATTCATGCAGAGTCCCTATCCTTCACAAGGCTCAGGACTGCGAAGCATCCCAGCCGTCTCAGAGATCCTTGGCAAGGCTCAGGATGATTTAAGTGCATGATGCGTAAGTTGTAATAAAGTTGAATAAGGGGTTAACCTAGATGGATTGGCAAACATTCCTGAGTGGCGAATCTGGGAGACATGGATTATCGATGGAACAAACCGAAACATTACTAGCAGCACTCATCTCTCCTGAAAGAGAACCCCAAAATCAGACACAGCTTTCATTAAAATTCAGCATATCAGAAGCTACTGTAAAACAGCGAATGGGAGAGATTTACAGTAGGTTTTCAGCCAGTTTTCCTGAACTCGATCACCACGCAGGTGCAGGTAAGTTGAGGATTCTGCGGAGTAGATTAATACAGAAGTATTCTCAACCATCACAACCAGTAGTTGCTCCCTATCCTGAAGAATTTAGATCGTTAATAGAAGAAAAAATTCGCAGGTTTTGCGGCCGCCAATTTGTTTTTGATACGTTTCAGCAATTCATCACCGAAAATCCTCACGGTTATTTTACGATCGTCGGGGATGCAGGAATGGGCAAAAGCTCGCTCGCAGCCAAATACGTCTGGGAACATAAATCTCCCTGCTATTTCAATATTCTCGTCGAACGTCGCAACCGACCAGAATTGTTTTTGAAGAGCATTCGTCGGCAATTAATTGACCGCTATCAATTGCAAAATTCAGAAGACGCCGATTTACCAACTTTACTGGCACAGGTGGCGGGAAAACTCACGGCGGGCGATCGTTTGGTAATTGCAATTGATGCACTGGATGAAGTCGAACAAGAACCGGGAGGTAATCTTTTACATTTACCGAAAAATCTGCCCAATAACGTATATTTTCTACTGACTCGGCGACCCTATAGCCTCGATAAAAAGCGGTTGTTAGTAGATGTTCCAGAAGAAGAGTTAGATTTAAGAGACGAAGAGTATGTCAATGATAATCAGGATGATATCAAAGAATATATTCGGTTTGTTATCAAGACCGATTCTGACTCTAAAGAGGGTCTAAAAGAATGGATTCAAACCCGCAACATTGCCGATACAATTTTTGTCGAGCAAGTGGCAAACAAAAGCGAAAACAATTTTATGTATTTGCGGTATGTTTTACCAGCAATTGCTAAGGGCGATTACAATGACTTGAGTTTAACGCAATTGCCCGAGGGGCTGCAAGAGTATTATCAAAACCATTGGGTGCGAATGGGGATGGAAGCTAAGCCTGGGCAATTGATGGAGATTGTCTTGTATATTTTACTAGAGATTGGCACGGCGATTCCCTGCGAGATGATTGCTGGAATTACAAAGGTGGATGAATGTGACGTGGGAAAGGTTTTAGAATATAAGTGGGTTGAGTATTTGAAAAAGCAGAATGTAGAGGGAGAAATCTGCTACACCATTTATCATGCTAGTTTCCTTGACTTTCTGAAAACCAAACGGGAGATGGATTCAAATCGGAGAATTTTTCAGGAAGTAAATCAACGGATTACTGAGTATTTAGAACAGGAGATGGCATGAGATGGGAGAATTTGCTGACAAGTTAGCGGCCAAACCACTTTCCTTTCAACGTGCTTTTCTGGGCAGCTTACTGCCAAATCATGTCAAGTCAGGTAATTTAGAAAAGTATTATCAAAAACTGACTGATTTTAACTTTCTGATGGCAAAGATTCAGCATCCTGAATTTGGGGTGCAGGCACTTATTGATGATTTCAATTTGGTTGACAATTCAGAAGCATTAAGTCACCCAGAGTACAACTCAGAAAAAGCGAAATCCCTGAACTTGATTCAAAGGACACTGAGGTTGTCGGCACATATTTGGGTTCGAGATCGGACGCAACTGGCAGGGCAATTGTTAGGTCGCTTACTGTACTTTGAAATGCCTCCGATTCAGGCAATGCTGGAGGTAGCAAAGCAGTGGAAAGCAGCAGCTTGGTTGCGTCCTTTGACACCCTGTTTAACTCCCCCTCGCAGGGGATTGCTACGCACCATTGAAGGTCACAGCAACTCGGTAAATGCAGTCGCTGTCATTGCTGATGGCAAGCAGGCAATTTCTGGTTCAGGAGACAACACCCTCAAAGTCTGGGATTTAACAACTGGAAAAGAACAGTTTACTCTCAATGGTCACAGCAACTCGGTAAATGCAGTCGCTGTCATTGCTGATGGCAAGCAGGCAATTTCTGGTTCAGGAGACAACACCCTCAAAGTCTGGGATTTAACAACTGGAAAAGAACAGTTTACTCTCAATGGTCACAGCGGCTCGGTCAATGCAGTAGCCGTCACCCCCGATGGCAAGCAGGCAATTTCTGGTTCATCGGACAACACCCTCAAAGTCTGGGATTTAACAACTGGAAAGGAACAGTTTACTCTCAATGGTCACAGCGGCTCGGTCAATGCAGTAGCCGTCACCCCCGATGGCAAGCGGGGGATTTCTGGTTCATATGATAAAACCCTCAAAATCTGGGATTTAACAACTGGAAAGGAACAGTTTACTCTCAATGGTCACATAGGCTCGGTCAATGCAGTAGCCGTCACCCCCGATGGCAAGCGGGCGATTTCTGGTTCATATAATAAAACCCTCAAAGTCTGGGATTTAACAACTGGAAAGGAACAGT